>JAKADJ010000202.1 GCA_021820645.1 Bacillota bacterium | reverse complement strand
GGATTTCCCCGCAGACTGTATGACTTGTCGCAACGCAGATTCTTCGGTCCAATCCCGTTGATAGGCCTTGGGCGCTTTGGCTAATTTCTCAGGGTTAATTTTAGGCACATTGAGTTTGATCACATCGGCACCTAACTCTTGGGCCACTCGAGCAGCGTAATCGACCGCGTAAATAGTGTCTTTGCCGCCTTTGGCCTCAATGGCAGCGCCACGCGGATAAGACCACACCACGACCGGCATCCCATAGCGGTCCGCTTCCTCCCGGACGGTACGAAATTGTTCAAAATCCTCATCTTGTCGCTCTGACCCGACATAGAGCGTGTAGCCGACCGCATCGGCACCAAGACGCACGGCATCTTCGACCGTGGCATTAAGCGGGGAGAGCGGGGCCTCATCCGACGGAATTTCTGTCTTTCCGTTAAGCTTGAGAATCAGAGGAATCTTCCCGGCGTACTCCGGAAAATATTTCAAGGCGAGCCCCACCTGCACTGCAATCGCAGAAAACCGGCCTTCAACCGCAATGCGAAACTGAAACGCTGGATCGGCACTCTCCGGCGCCTCCAAAAAATCTCGAGGTCCATGCTCTAACCCCTGGTCGATCGGAAGAATCATGAGGGTCCCGTTGGCCGGGCCCGATCCATAAAGCAATCGATGGAGCCGGGCCTTCTTGCCCGGGGCCAGATTCAATTGATCTAAGTGGGTACGTGCAACGATAGATGCCATATGCTCAATCCTTTCGGGTATCATGGTATGGGACACATAATCGCAAAAGCGGTATGGAGCGTCAACTGATATGAAGATTGTACCATAATCGCTGGCCCCTTTAAGGAGATGCTGTTCAACATGCCCAATGTCACCTTGAATTACACCGTAGCGATGCCCGATCCGACCAACCATCTGTTCACGGTAAAACTTACCATTCGGGGGAGTATCCCTCAAGACTTTACCTTGCGACTGCCGGCGTGGACGCCCGGATCTTATCTGATTCGAGAATTTGCCCGACATGTCGGTCCGGTGCTAGCGACTATCCCGGGGATGCCCGCAACCCCCTGCGAAAAAATCTCAAAAGATGCTTGGGTGGTGCACTGCCCGGCCGACACCGAAGAGGTTATCTTGGCGTATACGGTTTATGCCTACGAACTCACGGTACGAACCAGTTACCTCGATGCCAATCACGGGTATTTTAACGGCGCCAACCTATTCCTCTATCGCCTCGAATGGCAAGGCGTCCCGTGTACCTTGACCATCGTGCCACCGGCCGGTTGGGATGTGGCCTTGGGCCTTCCCCTTGTCCCCAACGCTTCGGGACACACCTATTATGCAGAGAACTACGACATTCTGGTCGATGCCCCGGTGGAAATTGGTCCTTTCCGCCGCATTTCGTTCGATGTCCTTGGGATTCCCCATGACTTAGTTGTGGTGGGTCCCCCGGAGGCGCTCGATGTCCCGCGCCTTGTCAAGGATGTTCAAAAGATTATCCTTACGGCAGCTGCCATTTTTGGCGGTACGCTTCCCTATCCCTACTATGTATTTATCGTGCATCTCACCGAAATGAGCGGCGGCGGGCTCGAGCACCTGACTTCGTGTAGCATAGACATTCCACGCTTTAAGGACAAAACTCAAGACGGCTACTTGCGAATCTTGGGGCTATTCGCCCATGAGTTTTTTCACCTTTGGAACGTCAAACGCTTGCGCCCGCAAAACTTGGGCCCGTTCGACTATCAGTCCGAAGTCTATACACCCTTGCTCTGGGCCTTGGAAGGCATTACCGATTATTACGCGCCGCTCATCGTGGCCCGTAGTGACATCCTTCCGGTCGACGCCACCTTAGCCTTATGGGCCGATGCCCTGTTCAACTTATTTGAGTTGCCGGCCCGCCGCACCGTGTCGTTGGAGGAATCTTCTCGGGATGCTTGGATTAAATTCTATCGTCCCGATAGCAACAGTCCCAATACCACGGTCAGCTATTACCAAAAGGGCGCCTTGGTGGGTCTATTTATCGACCTGGCGATTCGACAAGCCACCGACCACCAGAAGAGTCTCGATACCGTCATGGGCCTTTTATGGGACCGCCATCGGGATCGGGGATACCCCACCGAGGCGTTCGAGGCCACCATCATCGAAGTGGGTGGACACTCTCTAGAACCCCTGCTTGACCAGTATCTGCGCGGCACCACATGGTTCGACGAATCCCTATTAGGCGGCGTGGGGCTCAAATTGGTGCGCGACCATAAGGCATCAGAAAAACCGACTCCGGCCTATACTGGTATTGTGCTACGCGCCAAGACTGAGCCCCCGGTCATTCAATCGGTGCTCCACGAAAGTCCGGCCGAGGTGGCCGGATTGGCTCCCGACGATGTCTTAATTGCTGCCAATGGGTACCGCATTAACCAGGACAATTGGTCTCTCTTTAGCACTCGATGCGAGGACACGATGCGACTTCACGCGTTCCATCAGGGTATCCTGGTGACGGCGGAACTACATGTCAGCGACCCCCATCCGGATTGGTGGCACTTCGTTGCCATAGAGGGTGCTGACACCAAAGCCAAGGCCCATTTTGAAAGGTGGATCGGGAGATCCTATCCATTCGATAAAGCCTAGAAATTTTCTACCAGCCTCTTTCGAGCGCGGTGAGCCGTGGCACCAGGTTTGCCGCGTCGGGAGGCCTCACATGCGTGGGGAACAATAACGGATCCGTTGGGTACTTCCGGGTGGGCTGACCCCCGCGGAATCGCCTTTAGCCACTTTTCTCGCGTGTCCTGCGTTCGTGATCCAGAAGCCATTTTTTGCGGGCGAGACCTCCGCCGTAGCCGCCCAAGTCCCCATTGGTGTTAATGACCCGGTGGCACGGAATCATGATGGCACAGGTGTTGGCTCCATTGGCTCGAGCGACCGCCCGATACGCCAACGGCTCGCCTATGGCGCGTGCCACTTCGGCGTAGGAGCGGGTCTCTCCCAACGGAATTTTTTGGAGTTGATCCCACACCCGCCGTTCAAATGGGCTGCCTAGGGTATGCAGAGGCGTCTCAAAGACAGTGCGCATCCCCGCAAAGTACTCGGCGAGTTCGCGCTGCACTAATGCCGTGATGGACGTCTCCCCAGGTAGGATCGGAGAGTTGGTCTTTTGTCGAAGCCGTTCGATTTCGCGTTCAAGCCCCCGTCGATCTAGAAATTCCAAGAGATACAGCACGACCTCGTCGGCAATCGCCAACATGGGCCCCAGAGGAGTATCGATCCAAGTCGCGTGGAGCACTTGAGACTTATCCGATAGGCTCGGAGCCGCCCCCATGATCCGGGAAAACGCATCGCGAAAGCCGCTCCCCGATTCATAGCCCGCAGCCACTTGAGCTTCGATAATCTTGGCCCCCGCACGAATCTGCTCCATCGCGATCCCGATGCGACGTGCTCGAGCGTATTCCACAAAGGTCATGCCAAACCGCTTTTGAAACTGCCGACGAGCGGTACTCGCATGGATGGCCAACTGATCGAAATCATGGTCGGTCCACCGCTTCTCGGGATTGGCTTCCACCGCATCGACCAACATTCGAACCACCGGTGAGACGTCATCTGCATGGGACAGCGGACGGCACCGCTTACACGGTCGATATGAAGCGAGGAGAGCCGCCTGTGCGCTGGTAAAAAACTCGCAGTGCTCAAATTTCGGCTTTCGCGCGCTACAAGTCGGACGACAGAACACACCGGTCGTCGTGACCCCGACATAAAAAACGCCTTCGTAACTCGTTTTTCTCTCCAGCAGGGCTTGATAATATTCTCGGGCGGTAACCGTAGAAATCATCGGTGATATCCTCTCCTTGGTATCTCTACGGCCATCATAACCGGATAACCCGCAATCGAGCGCCGAAAATTGAGCAAGGATTTTTAATTTTGGGTAGCAGGACTTTGAGATGGACCATCACCGGCGCACTGAGATGACCGTACGGGCCATGAGACGACTTTTAGCCCCCACGTCGGTATCTCAATCCCAAATCCAAATGCAGGCGGCCAAATCGATCCCGAACCGGACGAATATCATTTATAAGTCCTGGGTCATCAAGCTATGTCTCGGGTCGCCGAGTCGATGTTATCGATAAATCTATCAGGGCCCCCAGAAGCAACCTCGTGGCAGGAATCCCGCTGACCATCTAAGGGACACCGTTCGGCTACCGGTTATGGCTACCCATGGTGGGTCGGCCTCTTATCTGAGGGATTAGTGGAGCGTGATGGGGCCGCTAGTCCCTATGATGGCACTACCGTTAGCCGATTCATAGATGAGTCGGATGCGCCCCGAGGTCCCCTTCATCGACGCGGTGAATTGCAGCCGATACGCTCCGTCGGTGTTCATAAAGAGAGCGCCCGGAAGGCCATGTTGGGCCGCGTACAAGGCCTCGGATTCGGTGTTGACTACAGTCGTGCCGGTGGCTGACGGAAGCCACTCCAACTCGTCTAGACGGTAGCCGGGGGGCGCGTTCTTGATCGAAAGCTGTAGGTATGAGCCCGTGGGCGCCGGGTTCTGCGCCACGACCACGGTTGGATTAGGTAGGGTTTGTGCCATCAAATTGACGGTGCCTCGAGGCCAATACACCGACACGTGCTGCACGTTGTTCCCTGTATGGCCAGACAGCCCGGAGAACGTCCATAGAACCTGATAATTAGCTCCATCGGGATACATGTAAATGGTCGTGTTGTCGGCGTAACGAATTGCGGCCAGCGGGCCGAGCACTGAGGTAACATCGGCTCGTGTAATCTCTTGAATGCTCGAGGCATAAGACCGCACGTCGAAAATCTGGTCACCCGCACCTACGCCAAAAGCGCTGCGAAGGTATCATAGATGCCCGCCCCGGCACTGGTGGACCTTCCTTGACCCCACTCCTTTTGCACGGCGTCGATCGTTTTCCCATCTCCTATCGGCATGTTGGGCCCTTCGCCCTGAAGACCCGATTGCATCCACTCCTTCACCAGCTGAACCCCGCTGGCGGAGCCCGATGAAGGGCTGGGGGAGCCCGTACTCGACGAAAGGCTACTACTCGGTGCTCCCGATGAAATGGATTGACCCAAGGTGGTCGACGAGGGTGGTGTTGTTGTACTACTCGGTGTTGTAGACGTCTTTGACGCTGCCGATGAATGGGCTGCTGTGGCTTGGCTCGAATTTCCGGTCGATCCGGATAAGCCGCAACCTGCGACCAGGGTGGACCCCAAGGTCATGATGATAATTGCTGTAGTAGTCTGGGTCATTATGGCCTCCTTGAGTGTATCTTCCGCCATCTCATTCGGCGTGGCGTTACG
>JAKADJ010000201.1 GCA_021820645.1 Bacillota bacterium | reverse complement strand
CTTGCCGCGATGTTCCGCCAATGCCATCGCATCCTTCCAATCCGCTACCCAAACATTTCATGGTGTCTCAACAACCGATCTCGGTCCCTGATAACGAGCCAGGGGCCGAATAAGACGACCATGGGCCTGCTGTTCCATATAGTGTGCAGTCCATCCGGCCAATCTTCCGGCCGCAAACGTCGCGGGACACCACTCAGCCGCAATCCCCAAAGTGTCCAACAGGGCAGCCGCGTAAAACTCCACGTTAGTGGCCAACACCCGATTCGGATAGCGCCGCCCCAATATCTTCAAACTACTGGCTTCCACCGCCAAGGCCAATCGGACGGTCTCGTGATCCACCGCTAGCGCTTCAAACGCCTGCCGCAACGCGACGGCCCGAGGATCCATGGTCCGATAGACCCGATGGCCAAACCCCATCAGACGTTGGCCCGCCTCAATTTTATCTTGTAAAACACGATCCATGTCATCCGCACCGCGAACCTCGTCAAGCAATTGCAAAACCCCAGTGGGAGCGCCCCCATGCAAAGGACCGGACAGAACCCCGATACCCGCCGCAATCGCCATCGGTAAGCTTGCACCAGTACTGGCAGCAATACGCACCGCAAAGGTCGACGCATTGAGACTATGCTCGGCAACAATCATCCAATAGGCATCGAGGGCTTGTGCTTCCGCAGCGCTCGGTTGATGACCGCGCAACATCGTCAAAAAGCGGTACGCAATCATTCCGTGCTCCGGATCTTTTTCGGCATGACGCGTTGCCGCAAGATTTAACGGTAGACTTTTTATGTATTGTAAGGGCTTTGTAGGGTCATAGTCGGTGGTCAAAGCTAACACCGCAAATTGCTTAATCGGATCGCCCGCCATCATGGGGCTCGACGAAGATCGCATCGGTGCCTCCAACGCTACCTGAACTCCACAAAGAAAGGGCACTAGGTCTTCCCAATGGTAGTCCCGTACGATCTCGACTATTGGCTGCCCTCGATATGTAAGTTCCCCTCGTTGGCCATTGACATCCGAAATTGCGGTCTCGGCCACGACGATTCCCTCAAGCCCAGGCGGTACTAAAACCTCTTCCAATATCATCACCTCATCGCTACTATAAAGCTAAACTGTTAGCGTTTTCGCATCATATCTTCATCATGTGATGAATACTTCTCATCAAGGAGCCCTGTATGGATCTCGAGTGGGTTAAGACATTTCTCACTGCAGCCACGACCGAGAATTTTCGCGAAACTGCACGTCGCCGATTTATCAATCAGGCCACCGTCTCGCACCATATTGCCCATCTCGAGCACGAACTGGGTACCTTGTTATTCGAGCGGCATGGACGCCACGTGGCATTGACCCCAGCTGGCTCACACTTTGTACCCTATGCAGAAAGGCTCTTGAGCCTCGCCCATGAAGGAAGCAAGGCAAGTCTCCACGTCGCTGAGAAGATGGAGACTCTCACCCTAGCGGCATCGTTTTACGCGGCAGATGTGTTATTACCGTGGCTCTGTCAGTCTTTGCTAACGACCTATCCCCTCCTCGACATCGAGGTGCAACTTTTATCCCCCTTAGATACCGTCAAGACCATCGCGGAAGGGTCGGCAGATGCTGGGTTGGTGCAAGATGGTGCACACCGTGCTGGAGTCCTCTACCAGCCACTGGTAGAGGATGCGCTCGTCTTTATTGTGGCGCCCGATGGTGGTGACCTGGATGCCATCCCCCCCTCATGGCAATCCCACATAGCCAGCAAGAGGCTTTTGATACAGCCCGACAACCGATACTGGACCCCCATCCTTCAAAGTTTAAAGGACCAGGAAATCCCGTTTCGGACGATGGATGTTAACGATATCTCCATCACCAAGAAACTGGTAGCAGGCAATGTCGGCATCTCCATTGTTCCAGAACTCTCCGTAACCCGGGAGATCATCGAAGGACGTCTGATTGGACTCTACCCTCACTGGCTCTCTCATCTGCACGACACCCTGTTATGGATACGAAGTCATGACCGGATGGCGTCCCCTGCCGTACTCCGGGCAGAACACTTGTTACTGCGAAGGTTTCCTGGGAAGACCCTCTAATTGCGGGATGGCCAGGTCAAGTCGTACCAACCAGTGAGCAGATCCTCAATGTAGGAAGAAGCGCATCTCCCCATAATAGCCAGACTAACCATGGTAGATTGACACGGGACGGCGGCATGCACCCCTTCCGTCCCAGATGGGTTACAGTGTCGCCAAATCCAATTTTTGTGCCACAAAGTGTCCCATGCCTTTACCATCGGCATAACATGGCCTGGTCACTTGACCTCTTAATGGTAGAGACCTAAGGCTTTATACACGATGTCCAGCCGAAGATGCCCCCGGACCATCGTGGCCAGTCGATCGTAGGCTTGTTCGCGAATCGCCTCTATAGAAGCCACCGCCGTAGGGTGCTCTGTCAGGCCAACGGTGTGCCGTATTTGATTGAGCCATCGTTCACGAAACCCCGGATTGTCGAGGATCCCATGCAGATAGGTACCCGCCACCTTCCCATCCGCGGTTACTGAACCCTCGAGATGCGTCGCCTCATCGTCCTGGGCTCGCACGACAGCAAGCGGCATCCCCTCCGCCGTGGCATTACTGCGTCCCATGTGTATTTCATAACCGGCGACCGGATGCCCTCCCCAGGCGTCCACGAGGTGTCCTCTCACCCACGTGGTGCGCTTAGGGGACACCAGCGTAGTGTCGATGGGCAGCCACCCGAGTCCCATGACTTCTGCCCTGGGCGATTCGAATCCTTCGGGGTCCCTCACCACCTGTCCCAACATCTGGTATCCTCCGCAGATACCCAAGATCGGGCACCCACGCAGTCTCATCTGTTGCAGTGCTGGTGCCCAGCCCCTCTGTAACCATATCAAGTCTTCCATCGTGTTCTTCGAGCCCGGGATAATAACGGCATCCGCACTCGCCAGATCCTCCGGTGTGCGGCAAAAGAAGGGCACGATATCCTGCTCTAAAAACAGGGCATCGACATCGGTAAAATTGGCCAGATGAGGAAGAGGCAGAATCGCGATACGAATCCCAACCGCAGATCGTGGATTATAGCGCGCAGATGTGAGCCCCAACGAGTCCTCCTCGTCGATACCCAAATCCGAGACGTAAGGGAGTACCCCGAGGACCGGGACCCCCGTCCTCTCTTCTAAAAAGCGGACCCCATCGTCAAAGAGACTGGGATCTCCGCGAAATTTATTGATGATAACACCGACCACACGTGCCCGTTCATCGGGCTCTAAGAGGTCTAGGGTCCCCACAACCGACGCAAACACCCCGCCCCGTTCAATGTCGGCCACTAATACCACGGCCGCGTTAGCCATTTCGGCCGCTTTCATGTTGGTTAAGTCATGCGCCTTTAAATTCATTTCGACCGGGCTCCCAGCGCCTTCCATAACAATCACCGAATAGCGCTCCGCTAGGTATTGAAAACTTGCGGTCGCCGCGCGCCATAAGTCGGCTTTTTCGGCATGCATGTACATGGACGCCGGTTGGTTACTGTGCACCCGTCCTTGGACGATCACTTGAGATGACCGACCATCGGTGGGCTTCAATAAAATTGGATTCATATGGGCATTCGCCGGGATCCCAGCGGCTTCTGCCTGGACGGCTTGAGCACGACTCATCTCAAGGCCGTCGGGGGTCACGGCCGAATTGCGCGACATGTTTTGCACCTTAAAAGGCGCTACATCCCATCCATCTTGTCGCAAGATGCGACAAAGGGCCGTCACCATGATACTTTTCCCTACATGCGATGAGGTCCCCATCACCATCACGCTCTTGGCCATTGCCAGATCCGCTCCTTTTTCTCAAACCGTGTACCCACATTGCGCCCCATGGTCAGTGCCTGCTAGAGTGTACCGTATCACGCACCCATCAGGTATCGCAAAGGAGAGGCCCATGCCCCCTACATCGAAAGACTCCCAAGAGCATTTCGTTGCGCGTTGGCTCAATCAAC
Organism: Bacillota bacterium; assembly: GCA_021820645.1. Next base: position 1,317 of record JAKADJ010000201.1, on the reverse strand, counting down.
GCGCTCTCCACACCCACCAGTATCCTGCACCGGGATCCTGGGTACAACCGCAAGCGAATCACCCGATCAACTTGGCAAGCGGGTATCCATTTCCCGACGCCATTCCCCGCACTGCACTGGTGGCGGCCCTATCCAATGTGGTGGCTATGGAGGGCGATGCCCCCTTCCAATATTCCGGGTCTCAAGCCAGTGAGGGCCTGGCCCATTGGATCGCGCAACGCATGCAACAGTCAGGCCTCATGATACCTGACGATGCCCTCCTCTTGACCCAAGGTGCCATTCAGGGATTAGATTTAATCTGTCAAACGGTTTTAGATTCCAGGTCTCTAGTCTTAGTCCAGGGCCCTACGTACATGGAGGCCCTCGAGATTTTTCACAATTACACCGATCATGTGGTGGCTCTGTCGTGCGACCGGCCGGATCAAGATTTTACCGAAGTGCTGGCGACTTACTTGGCCTCCCGAAAAGGCAACTCGCCACTCTCTCTCCTGTATCTGGGCACCTCGTTTCAAAACCCGACTGGCCTCGTCTTGTCCGCGGAGGCGCGTCGGACTCTCGTCGCGTTGGCCCGGCAATACCATTTTTTGATTGTGGAAGATGGCGCCTATGATGCGCTCTACTTCGACGCGCAAATTCCCCCCATGAAGACCCTGGATATTGAGGGCCAGGTGCTATATCTCGGAACCTTTTCCAAAACCATCAGTCCCGGACTCCGCGTCGGATGGGTCATCGGTCCCGCACACCTGGTTGAGGCGATGGCTCGGTTTAAGAAAGATCTGGGCAATCCTCTAGTGACGGCACTGACCGCGAAATTTTTACACGATGAGGATTACGATACCCGTCTGGATTGGTTGCGCGCACAGTACCGAATGCGCGGGCATCTCGCGACCGAAGCACTCCAGCGATTCATGCCGGAAGAGGTGTGTTGGATCAGTCCGCGAGGCGGATTCTTTATTTGGCTCCGCTACCCCGATCGAGTGGACAACACCAGGCTTTTAGAAACGGCCACAAATCTTGGTGTCAGTTACGTTCCCGGACAATATTTCTATCCCTACGCGTCTCATGACAACCCAAAGGCACTCAGGATTTGCTTTAGTTACGAAACCCCAGTCCGGATCACCGAAGGAATCCGGCTCTTGAGTAGGGCTTTACGAGAGCAGATCGTCGCACTCCCGTAAAACCCTTTATACTCCGCGACATGGCCGCATCCGCTCGTTTCAGGATGCGGCGTCATTCTTTCCCATTCCCTTAAGGTACGGTTGTTTGATACCGCTTATCCCACGCCCATCGCCTCGGTCGACTCCTTTTGAACCTCAT
>JAKADJ010000200.1 GCA_021820645.1 Bacillota bacterium | reverse complement strand
ACTGGCGGAAGGAGTCCCAACAGAGTCGACGGAGTGCTAGAAAGGGATAGGGTGCCTTTTTTTGAGGTGGCAAGGCTCCAACCGCCGTTAGTGGTTGTGTGCAGGGTACCGGCCGCAATCGGGAGCATCACGATGTGGTTTTGAAAGGCCGCCACGGGACTTCCCACTTGCAATAGGGAAGAGGACACCGGGTAAGCCAGGGCACGCACAGTAACCTGATCGAGGTTAAAGGTGTGGGTATGCTTGCCATGGTGGTATCGCACGGTTACCGTGGTTGCGGTCAGTGCGGTAATGGTTCCCCGATGGCGCATTGCCTTAGAACGGTGCCAGGTTGCCTGATGAGCGTCCGCTTTTTGGGTGTGCGAGCTCGGCGCCGGTGTGCCGGACGCCGCAAATGTGGTGGCGCCCACGGTGAGCATCCCCGTTGCGGCGACACCGGCGATGACGGTGGCCCACGTCACTTTCTTCATGTGGTTTACCTCCTTGGATTCGGATCCCTTGGATCCTAGGCTATTGTGCCTAGTCAAGCTGAAGTCCATCCTAAATATGGCTAAATTTCCGGTTAATTTTGGCTCAAGCTGGGCTGAAGCGGCAACAAGACACGGAAGATGGCCCCGTGCTGCGGAGCCTCGCGATTGCTGACCTCGACGTACCCGTCATGCGCCTTTACCAAGGCATCGACAATGGAAAGCCCGAGCCCGGTGCCACCCGAGGTGGAGGTACGTGCCTCGTCGCTGCGGTAAAACCGCTCAAACAAGTGATTCAGGTCTGATGGAGGGATCCCGGGTCCGTAGTCCCCTACTTCTAAAATCGCCCGGCCCTCTCGCGCGTACACGGCAATCTCAATAGGGCTCTCAGGCGGCGAGTAGCGCGCGGCATTTTCAACGAGGTTAAGGACAATTTCGGTTAATCGGTCAGGATCTGCCACGACGCCAATCGGGTGTCCGCTAAAAGTAATGGGATGCGGATCGGCCACGCTGCCTAAAACCGGAGTCACGGTGTTTAACCAATCCTGGAGGTTAAGGGGAACGGGGGCAATGGCGGTGGCCGGGGCGGTGTCGATGCGGGACAGGGTAAGTAATTGGTTGACCAAACGAGCCATGCGCTGGCTCTCATGTTGGATGGTGGCCAGTCCTTCGGATTCCTCTTCAGGGCTGAGCTCGGTGTTACGTAAGATGGAAAGAAAGCCATTAATCGCCGTGAGGGGCGTCCTTAATTCATGAGAGGCGTCTGCCACGAATCGTCGCATCTGTTCGGCTAGGAGTTTTTCCTGATCAAAAAGGTCTTTAATCGATAGGGACATGCTATTAATGGCATCACTCACTTCCTGCAGCTCGAGCGGTGCATCGGCCAGGGTGGTGGTGTAACCGATGTCCCCTCCAGCGATGCGTGTCGTTCCCGCCCGAATGGTTTCTAGAGGCCGAAGACTCCGTCGCATTAAGAACGAGCCGGCGAGTGCCGTGACCGCCAGCATAAGGGCACCGAGCGCCACCACCAAATAAAGGTCGCGCATTAAGATGTCGTGCATGGGTGTGAGTCGGGTGAGTAACCACAGTCTTCCATCCGGGTAATGAGAGTCCCCGAGCCCGGCACTCACCACCAGATGGCCGTGCCAGAGTAAATAATGACCGGACACGATGGGAGGCGGCGAGGGGCTAATGAGGCGCGAGGAAGTAGAAACCAGTTGGCCCGTGCTATCGGCAATAATCAGGTTAATGCCCGACGCGGTGAGCCGGGCACTCAGGATGTTGGCCAGCGAGCGAAATCCTGGCGTGGTACGATGCAATAAATCTCGATGAATCAGCGGCGCCAACACGACCATCTCTTGATGCAACGTTCTGGCTTCCGAAGAGATTAAGACGGCTCGTAGGATGATGTATTGACTGAGCGCGATGACTACGACTAAAATCGCCAATAAAAGCACTTGCCGCCCAATCAGTTGGTCGGTCAACGTCCGCCGGTTAGCGACCATTAGACGCCTAGTCGATATCCAAACCCACGGACAGTTTGGATGAGCATCTTGTCGCGGTCGCCCACCTTATCGCGCAGGGACGAAATATGGACCTCCACTAAGTTGTCGTCTCCCATATAGTCGTAACCCCAGACATGCTGTAAAATTTGAGACTTAGATAAAACGAGCCCAGGATTTAACATTAGGTATCGTAACAATTCATATTCTTTAGCCGTCAGCGTGACCGGGTTGGATCCGCGCGTTACCCGGTGGCTGGCATCGTCCATAGATAGGTCCTCATATTGCCAGATGGCGTTTTCTTCGCGATGGACCCGGCGTAACCCGGCTCGCAACCTGGCTACCAATTCATCAAAGTCAAAAGGCTTAATGAGGTAATCGTCGGCACCGCCTTCTAGACCTTGAACCCGATCCGAGACGGCGTCTCGCGCCGTCAGCATGAGAATATACAAGTCCGGATCCTGGCGAAGTCGTCGGCTCAGCTGAAACCCGTTGTCACCCGGCAACATCACGTCGACAATTGCAGCGTGCGGCGCAAATGGCGCCAACGCGGCGAGTGCTTCTGTGGCATCGGCGCAGGTCCGGACCACAAAGCCTCGATGCCTAAGACCCATGTCCAGCATGTCACGAATCGACCGCTCGTCGTCGACCACCAAGATGCGAGCCGCGTCCATTAACGATTCCCCGTCTTGTCGAGGGGATGAGGAGACATGAAGTACTCTCCTGTGTCCCAGCCCGCTCGCGCAATGACGCGATTAAGCAGTGGACGGTCAGCGGTAAGCCAGTCGGTCTCCCGGTTAAAGGCGAGGGGCTCTTCCGGCAAATGGGTTTTGAAATGGGTGTACAGGGCGACCCGTACATTAAGCTGAGCCGCCACCCGATTGGCTTCAGCAACATTCAGCTCGCTAAACGGGACTTCCTTACCCAGAATGCACCGGGTCACGTCCAATTCATCGACAAAGTTAATCTTTTGCACTGCATGATAACGGTCGACTAGCTCATTGAGGCGTTGTTCTTGATAAGAAGTGATCGGCCGCTCATTGGCATAGCCCCACGAACGAAGAAACGACACTCTAACTTCCCCCTTAAGATGGAATACGGGATCTCACGAGTCCTCTTGGGATATTGTGCCCCGAAGCGGCTCTAGTGTCTAGAGTATCCGTCATTCTGCTTAATATTTAGCGATGGGGTATTGGGTCGCGTACAATGAATACTAATACTGGACGAGAAGATCGGAAGGGACTTACGACATGATGCGATGGGACGAAACTTGGCGGGCCCTCGGCTCCCAAATCCTCGAAGAGATGAACCAGCTCGACAATAAAAATCGGATTGAGTGGTTGGCCGAGTGGCGTGCCCGCTCACTGCCGTACGCCGAATTCTTGCGTATTTTATGGAGATGGGCGGTGCTACCCCGGGAGTCGGAATCGGCTTCGTATGTGGTCGATATCGTGGATTTGGGGCTCTTAACCGAAAGCCTGACCCAACATCCGATGGAGACGGGCTGGGTGATCGTGGATCGGGTGTTAGCCGACCTGTTACAGCGACGGAGTCGTCTTTTAGTGGACGCCTATCCCACTCACGAATCTAAGGGACTCCAACAGGCTTGGAGCACCCGGCGGCCCGATGTGGCAGACTGGGAGACGAAGCTGGTGATGGAACGAGAAGGTTTAGAAGGCTTATTGGATCGTGTCATTCAATACCCTTTACCGCAGGACATCGGGACGTCCTTGCCTTCCTTATGGAGAGTCAGCATGAGCCTGGCGTCATACTGGGCAGGTGAGGATTCCTGGTCTTTGATGCGATTGGCATCGCGATGGCAGGCTATGGAGCCGACCCCAGACGCATCCCGCGGCCTCGTGGGTTGGACGGTGGAGGAGGCATCGGGTGCTCGATCGCTCGATTACGGTCGATATTTTAGGGATAAATTCAACGAGTCTGTAGCAGGGGTGAAACGTGTTCAGGCATCGCCTCCAGCGCACCCGGATTTTGACGACGGCAAAGTTCACACGCTGTTGCAAAGTTTTGCCGCCGTGTCTTCGTCCATAAAAACGGAGAACTTCCGTTGGTATGCAAGTCAACTCCTTTTGGAATCTTTGAGTCATGCGGACGATAGGGCCTTGGATTTTTTGTCGTGGCACGTGTTAGGTGCTTTAGACGTGATGTGGTTGTCCAGGGCACATCGTGCGGCCAACGAAGAGCGCCGCTTGGTGTGGTCCGCTTTGGGTTGGGGGATGGCCGCATTCTTTGCCGTGGGACATCCAGGGACACCGGATTCCGGGGATACGGTTAAAGAAGACCATTTGGCGGTCGAGGAGGTGTGGGGCGCTATTGATCGCGGCGAGAGCGAAGTGGCCGCCAGAATGGCGCAAGGACTGGGCGAATCCGTGTACGAATTGTGGCCCCTGTTGCAGGAAGAATCTAGTGTGATGGGCCAGTCGGTAGGGATTCGCATGGTAGCGGCGGCAGAACGAGCCCGATGTTTTGCCCCGCCGTTAGCGGATTATCGGCTGTTGCCGATGGTGGTCAGAATACTTACACGATGTCGCGCGACGATAGTAGGGGCGGTATAATTCCGCCCAATAGGGACGACTGAGGCGGATCTACGGTCTCGATTTTTCCACGGAAATGCTAAAGCAGGTAGTATGACACAGGATTCCCAAGGTCAAGGTGGGATCCCTGTCCCGTTCTGCCTAGATTTGGTATACTGGGAAGGTAGCGTCTTGAGATTCCTAACGTATGGGAGGGGTATAACCAATGGCTGAAGAACGCAAATTTCACGATTTAAAGAACAGCTGCCTGACGATGGACGGCATCAGCAAAGAAGAGATTGATCAACATTATGGGATTTTGTATAAGGGGTACGTGAACAAGCTCAACGAAATTCGTCGGAAGACGGAGACCGTCGACTATGCAGCAGCCAACCAGTCATACAGCGAATTGCGGGGCTTGAAGACGGAAGAAACCTTTTGCCTCAATGGAGCCAAACTCCACGAATGGTACTTTGACAACCTCGGAGGCAAAGGTGGCGAAGCGCAAGGGCGAATCCGAGAGCTAATTGACCGCGATTTTGGATCGTACCAAAAGTTCGAGACGGAGTTTAAGGCCACCGGCTTGGCGGTGCGCGGTTGGGTGGTTCTGGCTTACGATTTGGATGATGAGAAGTTACACATTTACGGACAAGATTCCCATAATGTGGGGGTGCCGTGGGGAGCCTATCCACTCTTGATTTTGGATGTGTACGAGCATGCCTATGGGATCGACTATGGAGTGAAGCGAGCGCCCTATCTAGACGCTTTCATGAAGAACGTGGACTGGCCCGAAATTAATGGCCGTTTGAGCAAGTATCACATCTAGAATTTCAACATAGCGCACAACAAGGGCTCGAGGCGTTCTCGA
>JAKADJ010000199.1 GCA_021820645.1 Bacillota bacterium | reverse complement strand
CCTTCAAGCCCGTAAAAGCGAGTTGACGAACGAGGGTTAAAGGGGGCTTTAGGGATCCCGCCGAAAATTACAAATCGGCGGGATCTTTTTATTCCAAACCCTTGCAATTCCCTGCAATTCCATGATACAATGAACGTACAACCAAGCCATTACACCAACGAGTTACCCAAAAGGGATGTGATAACGATGACAATTCGCGTCATTTACAAGCACCGTCCAAGCCTCTCCTGGCAGGAGCCAGGAAATGCTTCCGTCGCAGCGGCCCGCTATGCCTTGCGTCATGGGGGAACGCTCGCCTTTATCCCAGCCCACGGCCGGGGCCGGAAGCACACCCCACCCCATTGGTCCTGGACGGATGGGGAACGGGTCCGGGTGTGGTGGAATACGGATCCCGCCCCCGCTGCCGCCCTGCAGAACACCGAGACAAGCCGATGACCATGACCATTTACACGCGGGAAGGCGTACCCCCGATGACCACGGAAACATACGAACGCCAACGAGACCGCTTACTAAGCCTCTATGCCAAAGTGGAGGCCCGGCGGGATCGGATGGTGGAAGCCTCCGAAAAGATCCAGGATCCCGCCGCGTATTTTTCCCGCATTAACGGTTGCTATGACGATTTGGACGCGCTCCGCGATCAGCTGGATCTCCTGGATACCGAGTACCTCCAGGCACTGGCTCCCTACCGGGATGTCTTATTGCTATCGTTTTGATGGACCTACTTGAAAGGGGATATGTTGAATGGCGACTAGTGTTGCGGGATCCCGCGAAAAAAAGGCTCTGGTGACACGGGCTTACCAGGATTTCCATCGCCCGCTTCGCGTGACCCAGGATGCGGAGGAACTCTATTTTTGGGGATGGATTTACCACAAGGCTTCTACCTACTGGACCGGCGGGATTTATGCCGCCGAGTTTGAGTACTGGATCACGAATGACCGCAATCCCACCCATCCCCTTGCCCGCTACCGGAAATTAGGGTAAGGAACCCCGAGGGATCCCGCCAATTTTTTGCCATGTGGGATCCCCGTAAACTAAGGAGGCATCACCGATGAGTAAAACCTGGACTTCTGCAGGCATTTGGTTCGCCGCCAAACCCGAAAAGCAAGCCAGCCTTGCCTCAGATCGGGCGCACAATGAATGGGGAAAATGGACGGACGAGGAGCGATGGCGTATCAACTTTGTCTGGGATGGATCTATGTATCATGTCACAGCTCCGTATGGGTCGGTGGATACGTTAGCCACGAAGGTACTTCAACGAATGGACCGCCTAGGGATCCCGCCCGAGGCCCCGGTACGCAGAAATGCTGAGGCATGTATCACCTATGCCCGGAAAACCGAAGCCCTTATCGAGGTGGAAGTCGAAGCGAAACGCCTATCCCGCCAAAAAGAAGTTACCCATTCCTAACTGCTGGGATCCCGCCAAAAAAATTTCCGGCGGGATCCCCCACCAAACCCCCTCACACTAAAAAGGAGGCCATCACCTATGGCTACTGTCTTCGCCACAACTTCCCCTCTCTCTGCCCTGGAACTGGAAAAAGCTCTCAAATGGCTAAAAACCTTTCGTTCGCCGGGCAAGCAATACTTAGAGGCCGCGAACAAAATCCGGGTGACGGAGACCGCCCTGAGCCTCTATAGTTATACTGATCATATCGAGGCCAGTTATCACCTGGACTACCCATCAGGGATCCCGAATGGCTTGTATGACTTGTTGGAAGTGATCCCGCTGTTGTATGGGCCTAAACTAAGTATCGAAGAAGAAGCGGGCGGGATCCGCGTGAATCACTTGCCATTACCCCGCATCGAAGGCTTTGATCTGCCCGTATGGGATCTGGGCGAGCCCATCAGCGAGAGTCGCCCTATGACGGAAAAAATGTGGAAGTGGCTCAAAGCCCATACGGTGAACGAGATTCATCGGCCATCGTTGGCGGGCATAGCGATGTTAGAAAATGGATGGGAAGCCTGTACGGGTTCAGCGCTTGCCCTCACACCAGGGTACATTGCACCAGGGGCCGCACTGGCGGTGATCCCGCCGGTCCCCCTGGGCGATGGGACGATCACGTGCTACCCCCGTCATTTTAAGTGGGAATTGGGTAACAAACAAGTAACGGGCCAATTGATCGATGCCCAATACCCCGATCTCAGTGGCAACACCGAAACCGCGATGCGGACGGAATGGGATGCCAGCACCACGCTAGAGTACAAGACCGTGGCCGATTGGGTGAAAATGGCGGTAACCTTGTCCAAGGATGCCAAGATCCCTGGCGTGAATCTCACGACGGGCGAAGTGCAAACGGGAAACATCCCCGCCCATATCTCTCCCCTCGTGGAGGCGGATTTTTCATTAGCGGTGAACAGCACATTAATCAGCGCCTTTGTGAAAAACCTGCCGATAAAAGGCGAGATTACGATTGATCTAAGTGAGAACAAAGCTACTCGTTGGCGTAGCGGGGAATGCAAGGCCCTCATCTTGGGGCTACGAGAACTAGTATAGACTAAACAAAGAAGGGATCCCGCCGGAAATTGAAATTCGGCGGGATCCCACACACCCAAGGGGGATTACCATGATCGTAGAATCCGTAAGACTACAAGCCACAACTCTGCTCCATGCCCTGGGTAACACCCCAAACATGGTGCGGGATCACCTCCAAGCCGCGCAGATCGACGGGATCCCTAATACAGGTACCTGGTGCCCTATTGGAGAGTGGCTCACACGCTATGCCCCTCTCCCGGAAGGATATACGTGGAAGGTAGGCTTTGAACAAGCCTATATCCTGCGAGAGGGTACGGCAAGTGTCTTAGAGATCGATTTACCCATCCCCGTCCAAGCCTTTCTCCAGGCTTGGGAAAGTGGAGAGTTGGATCTCGCATACCCTCCTAGAGGAACGATGGCCGATGTTGCAGATTGATCCCGGCGTTCCACCCTGGAACCAATATAGCCGAGATCTCACTAAAATTGTGGAGATTCTCATGCCCTACCGAGACTTCCTAGGCCCCTTAACCGGGGCCATCCTGGAGGCCATGGCGGTAGATCCACGGCCTAGTTACGTAGCCAAAGCCGTGGGGAAGGATGTCATTCACGTGAACCAAATCCAGTACTATTTGGAATCCATTGCCTACCGGACCTTGGTGGGATCCCTGGAAATGGTGGATCCCGCCACCCCCCCACGCCTCTTGCTCCCAGGCTTCCTCCCGCAGCCGCCGGGCCCGGATTATACCCGGTCGAGGCGACAAGAGTATCTGAGGCTATTAAAACGCCGCAAGCGCAAGGAGATGAAAGATCATGCTGCCCGAACCCCGGAATAACTCGCAACAACTCGGCCCGGACTGGCTCTTATGTTGGGAGGCCTACCAAGATGGCCGCTTCGAATGCACGCAAGAAGAGGCGTGGATTATCGAAGCCCATCTCCATGGGTACCGAGGCACGCAGATCGCGAGCTGGTGCCGATCCACGCATCAGTATAATGCCCTGGTGAAGCGTCTCCATCAGCGATCCCGGGGCCTGGAGGCCGTCACGCGGGATCAATTATACCTCCCTACCCGCCCCCAAGCCTTGGAGCATCCCAATGACCCCCGCTAATGCAATTAACGGGACCGACTACCTCAAAATCCAGGAGGATGGAGCCTGGATCTGGATGCCTCCCCCTTACGATGCCTATATCCACCCAGAATGGATCCCCTCCCGGACACATGCGGAGGATCATTGGGTCTGGGCCCCGGCGCAATCCCGATTCTGGTTGCATTGGACGCCTTACCGGGAATGGGCTGAACCCTGGCTCCCTCCCCTCCCCGATCCCGCCGATCCCGCCGAATTTGCCCTCCCCCCCTTCCCCCATCAAGCGATTGGCGTCCAATGGTTGCTCACCCACCGCTTCGCCTTGTTGGCGGATGATATGGGGCTTGGAAAGACCAAGCAGAGTATTGATGCCGTCCGCATTCGGCGCAACCGAGGGGATGGGGGGCCGGTGCTGGTAGTCACCACCCGATCCGGGGTAGGCGTGTGGATCCGGGAGATCGAGAAGAATGATCCCGGTGCCACGGTGAGCGTGTATCGGCGGCAAAAAGATACGTATTCCCCTCCGAGCCAATGGATCATCACCACCTATGGGACCTTGCGCGGAGACGTGGCTCACCCCTCCTTCCGCTTTGTGACAGGCAAGGCCCTTGTCCAAAAACGAGGGAAGTTGCCTCCCCGCATCATTGATCCCGGCGGGGCCCTCCCCTTCCCTTGGCACACCGTCATTTTGGATGAAGTCCATCAATGCAAGAACCCCGAAGCCCAACGCACATTGGCCGTCCTCCGCCTCCGGCCCACCTATGGGATCATGCTGAGCGGAACCCCGATCATTAATACCTCGGAAGATGCCTGGTTCCCCTTGTACTGGTCGCGCTTGCTCCCCTGGACGCCGGAACAATTTAAAACCGGATTCGGCACCATGACCCCGGTCGGCTGGCGAGCGAGTCGCGAAGGGGAAGCCCACATTCAACGGGCTTTGGGATGGATTATGATCCGGCGCATGAAAACGGAGGTCTTGGATCTCCCCGAGAAAATCCGAACCCCCCTCTGGGTACCATTGCATGGCCAGCAGGCGGAAGCCTATCGGCAAGTACGGGATGAATGGTTGGTCTGGGTCCAGGATCATCCGCAAGCGGTACAAAATGTATTAGAGCAACTGCTACGCCTCAAACAGGTGTGTGCGGGGCCGCATGTGGTGGATCCCGCCGCTGCAGTAACCACCCATGCCAAATGGGAAGTGTTCGCGGACCAATTTCTCCCCCTCCTGGAAGCCGGCCAGAAAATCGTGATTTTTACCCAGTTCCGAGGACAGTGGCAATGGTTGGCCAACAAACTTCAGGCGTATGGCGTGACGGGGATCCATGGACAGATTACGGGAAAGGCCCGTACCATGGCGGAACAGCAATTTCAGACGGATCCCGCCATCCGTGTCTTTCTGACCACAGCCGCCGGACAAGAGGCTATCACCCTCACCGCTGCCCAAACCCTGGTATGTTTTGATTTGCCTTGGTCCCCCGCCTACCTGAACCAAATGGAGGATCGCATTCACCGCATCGGACAAACCGGGACAGTGAATATCTATTATTTACTTGCGGAGCATACGGTCGAAGAAAAGATTATGCGCACGAATTTGCGCGAAAAGCAAGCGATTATGGACCTTTTGCTGCACCCTAAACAGTTCGTATAGCAAAGAAAAAATCCCTGCTAAATATTTGCAAACCCCCCGTAGCTTGGTATACTACAAATGGTAGCAAAGGATTGCAACGGTTTGTGATATCCTTTTACCAGACAAAGGAGCCTTAGCAGAATGGATATCTATGATATGTTGCCGGATCATGCCGTGTGCCTGGTTCAAG
>JAKADJ010000198.1 GCA_021820645.1 Bacillota bacterium | reverse complement strand
ACCCCGTGATGGTTTGGTCCACTGGTTCCTCGACGCAGGTAGCGCCGCCCAGGTGTCCCGATGATCCCCCTCGACCCCTCCCATACCGAGTTTTTGCTCGTGTCCTTTGAAGGACCCGATGCCTACGCGCAAGCCGGAGGGCTCGGGGTGCGGATGACGGGACTCTCCCAAGCGCTGGCGCATCGCGGGTTCGACACCCACCTGGTCTTCTATGGTGATCCCCTTTTTGAGTCTTTTGAAACAATAGGATCCCTACGCCTGATCCGATGGGGGCAAGAACTTTCTGCACGGTTTCCTCTGGGAGTGTACCAGGGGGAGTACGAAAAGCGCGACTACCTCCAGGCCACCCTCCCCGCTTTCGTGGTCCAACTGCTTGAGGACCTGGTGGCACAAAATAAGCGTCTGGTAATCCTGGCCGAGGACTGGCAGACGGTTCCGGCCCTTATCGAAACCAGCGACCAATTGTGGCAAAAGGGGCTCCGTGCTCACGCCACCCTGATTTGGAACGCCAATAACATTATTGGATTTGACAGCATCTCGTGGGACCGCCTCCAATATGTGGCAGTCCTCACTACCGTGAGCCGTTTTATGAAGCACACCATGTGGAACTACGGAGTAAACCCCACTGTCATTCCCAACGGAGTTCCGGACGAGGCCTTCGAGCCTGTGGGTCCACACCAAGGAAATCCTTTGCGTTTGCTATCGGGCGACCTAACTCTGGTCAAAGTGGCTCGATTTGACCCCGATAAGCGATGGTTTATGGCAATGGACGCTATCGCGCTATTAAAAGCGCAAGGCATTCGAGTGCGCGCGGTGGTCCGAGGCGGGATGGAAGGCTACGGGGACGAAGTACGTCGCCGGGCTCGTTCCAATGGATTGTCTTGGGAACCCGTGGCGTATCAAGTGGGGTTTGAAGAAAAGTTGGCCGCTCTATCGGCCGACGTTCTAGAGGTTACCAACCGGATCCCAGAACCCGTGCTGAGAGCTCTTTATCATCATGCCGATGCCGTTTTGGCCAATTCCGGCATGGAACCCTTCGGCCTGGTTGGATTGGAAGTGATGGCTCAAGGCGGCGTTGCCATGACGGGAGCCACCGGAGAAGATTATGCCATCCCCTATCATAACGCCTTAGTGGTCGACAGCGACGATCCGGAAGAAGTGGTCCACCATAGCCTGTTACTCATGACGGATCCGGAACTTTCTTTACGGATTCGAACTCATGGGCCCGAGACCGCCGAACAATACCGTTGGCAACGGGTGCTAGACGGCCTCTTGTACCGTATTCAAGACTTTCAGACACATTCCAAGTGATGCCTGCGACGAGGCCCCAAAATTTATTCCTAAGGGAGACTTCTACACCATGAATCACCTGATTGTATTCGATATCGATGGGACCTTAATTGATGTACAAGGCGCCGGAAGACGGGCCATGGAGAGCGCTTTTGAATCGACTTTTGGCATCCGAGACGCTTTTTCCGGGATAAGTTTCGCGGGCGAGACCGACTCTGGGGTCCTGGCCAAAGCAGCAGAACGCCATCGGATTGTGTTGACGCCCGACGTACTAGGTGGGTTCAAGCCCCTCTTTACGTCCCGCTTGCAACAAGAACTAGAGCACGATCCGGGCCACGCACTCCCTGGGCTGCCCGACCTTTTATTTGAACTGCAAGTGGAGGGCTATGACCTAGCTTTAGCGACTGGGAACTTCAAACCCACCGCCTATCTAAAACTCGCTTCTTTCGGGATGGCTGGGTTTTTCCCGATCGGCGGTTTCGGCGATGATGGCGCAACTCGTCTCGACGTGCTACATCAGGCTTTGGACCGAGCACTTGCGCACTACCAAAAGCAGTGGGACCGCGTGACGGTGATCGGGGATACCCCTGGGGATATGGAGGCAGCTCGTAAGCTTCATGCACTTGGACTGGGTGTAGCCACGGGCCCCTTTTCACAAGCCGATCTCAATAAAGCCGGAGCACGGGCTGTGCTCCCTAATCTCGCAGACCATTCGCGCCTCATGGCCCAGTTAAAAGCATGACCACACCCTATGGGGATTTCCCCGGGCATGATCTGGTGTCCTGGGATTGGGTTCCGCATCATAGCGTGCCTCGGTCCAAACATCCCCTTACGATATGGCTCTTTTCGAGCGAAATTCCTCCCTACCCCCGAGGAGGTCTCGGCCGACATGTGGATCGGCTGGCCCGCTATCTGGTCTACCGTGGGCATCAAGTGCAGATCGTGGTCCCATATCCTCCGGGGCCCGGCCCAGCTGTTGCGGGGATTCAGCGAGAAAGCCCACTGCCCTATGTAGTGTGGGACATCGAGGGCCTTCCCATCACACTGCCCGGAACGTCTCGGCCCTCCGTCGTTCATGTGCACGACGCCACCTTATGGCCCCGGGCCCAGCACTTCGCAGAGCGCCACGGCCTTCCGTTGCTGATGACCTGGCACACGCTTTACGGTGCGTGGGCCCAAAGCCTATCTATCGAGCCGGATCCGGAATGGGTCGAACGTGAACGAAGCATTTTCCGGGAGAGCCCTCATCAAATCTGGGTGAGTCGCGCCCTTTTCGAGCAAGGACGGGCCCTTTATGGGGCCCCGGAACCCACCACGTCGCATCGCGTCATTGGAAGCGGCATCTCGTTTCCAACCGTTGACAGCGGCGTCCGTCTTCAACGCGGATTCCCCGACCTTTTGTTCTTTGGACGTCTCGAACCGGAAAAGGGAATTGATTGGCTCTTTACTGTCTTACCTGATTTACTGAGGCGCCGCCGGGACCTGCACGTGGTGATTTGCGGCAACGGTTCCCGGCGCCCCACTATCTTGCAGTTAATCCGTGAGCAGGGGTGGCAAAAACGGGTCCATGCGGTAGGCATAGTTGGCGATTCGGAATTAAACCATTATCTTATGACCGCCAAAGTCGCCGTGTTGCCCTCGCGATTTGAGCCGTTTGGTCTCACGGCTTTGGAAGCCATGGCTATGGGCCTGGCCACCATTATCGGACCTGCCCAAGGCGTGCTGGACTTTGCGGTACCGGGAGAGAACTGCCTTCGCGTAAAGAGCCCGGACCAGTTAATTGAGACCATAGAATTCCTGTTGGATCACCCAGAACGCCGACAAGAATTAGGGGATGCTGCTCAACAGCTAGCCATTCCTTGGCATTGGAGTCAAATTGGCCACGAGGTGGAGCGTGCTTATTATGACGCTCAGCGGAAAACTCCTACAATAGAGTGAAAATGGCCATAGAACTCAATACGTGGGCTCGGCCACCCCATCCGCCTACTACGGGGCTCGCTTGATATACGGGAGATCGCGGGCGAACGGTTTAAAACCAACCCCGTAGTAAAGACCACGGGCCGCCTGATGGGCAGGGGCACCGAGGCAGGCAACCAACATTGTTTTTGCACCGGCGTCGCGGGCTCGGTGCATCCCGTACCACATCAAGGCAGTGGCCAGGCCTTGGCGCCGATAGGCTCGATGCGTCCCCACGGGTTCAAATTCCGCGGTCCGACTAACGGGATCGAACCAGATGATGGCGGTGGCCACTAGAGTGCCATCCGGTGCCTCCACCAGCACATGCAGATCGTCGCGATACGGCCACATGGCCTGCACGCCGACCATACTGGTCTCGGTGAATGACGACGGGTGCCAGGCATCAATGTGAGCCCTTGCGGCGAGAGATCGGCCCACCTCTCTGGCCGTACGGAAGCGGAAACCGACCGGGAGGATGGGATCTGCGAGGCTTGTAAGCGCCCGACGATTAAACTGGTGCCAGTCGCCATTAACACCCCCCGTCTCACTCTCGGGCATGTAGCCGTGTGCAGGCAGGCGCGCCAACATGTCCGTGTCCGCATCCTGAGGCGTGATGCATCGCTCGAGGCCGGCCGCCTGCTCGGCGTACCAGTCGAGAATCTCGTCCAAGAGCTCGGGGTGGTCTGGGTGGACCTGCCAGGTCAGGTTTGCGCTGGGCGACACGGCCAGGGATCCGTCGCTACGCGGTAGGCTAAAAGGCAAGAAGACCCAGGCCCAAGCGACCAGTTGCGACTGATCGTCGGCTCGGAACCATAAGCGGTAGCGCCAGCGATCACCGATTGCCGCCCGATCTTTACCAAATTGCCAGGCTAGTTCGCCGACGGTGGCGCCGCCCTCTAGGACCTCAGGACGCCGGATGGTCACCTCCTGCGCCAGGCCCTGCATCAACCGCACCTGCTCGATCCCCAAAATAGGCGGTATCCCGTTGTCACTGTTTCCCGTGTGAATCAGCTCCTGAATTAAGTCGATCACATTGATGTCGTCCCTGACATCCGATCCGCCCGATTCCGCGACTCAGCCGATCTTGATAGCAACAGAACCTTACCATATGACGGGTCTTACCCGCCATGTTCGTTCGCGCGATGGCTGGGGTTCCCGAATACCCAGGAATTGAGTCACTCAATAACGGGCACAGTCCTGGTAGACTTTGTCGTTTTATGATCACGGATGGACCCTAAACAAGACCATTCAAACACTTGCGGGCTCACTCTACATCAATTGTCAGTATTGTTCGCTCCCGATGACACTGCCGGTGGCTTCACCTTCGTGGTAAAGCACCCATGGATCAAGATCCAAGCATGTCTCGGGATTGAAATCCCGACTCCATGCGACAGTGCCGTTCAGCACGGTCAATTCGTTACGGAAGACGCTGGGGTCTTTGAGTCTTTCAAAAACCCCACCAGTTTCTATTAGATGTTGTGCGTTCCACCGAACCACTTTGCCATCATCAAAATAAATGATGAGGTCGAAGGATGGCTTGCCTATAACTTGAACCACCTTAGGTAACATAGGGCTCTCCTTTCATTAGCGCAATGGATCGATGGGCAGTAGTGAGTCGTTATTGCGAGCCCGCTCCCAGTTTTGGGTCAGCTCATCGCGATGAATTTCCGTCCAAGCAAGAACCAATTTAAGTCGGGATGACGGAAGATGTCCCCTAATGACAACAGCATAGCGGATGTCCACCAAGGCTTCATCCTCACCAAAGGTGGCATGAAAATGTGGAGGCATATGATCTTGCCAATACATCGAGATCACGAGCCCAAAAAATTTGCTAATGATAGGCATGGCCCCTTTGCTCCTTTACCGACATTATAGATCAGACGATATCCCAGTGCCCGATGTCCCGTTCCGGCCAGCAGCTCGCCACTATTGGAATCCGATTTCTACAGCCACCCAATGACGCCGACATGTCGATGATTCCTTACCGCCCAGAAGGCCCCGGGTGTGTTTACTATGCAATTTCTCTACCGAAAGACGCGGCATAGAATTCATCAATTTGCGCGGGATACCCCGGCGTTCAGGCCGGGGAGGGATAGCGCCTCTCCCGCTCCTCCTTTCGTCAATGCTATCTTGGTCCACGAATAATCATAGCCGTCGGCCCGCTGAATC
>JAKADJ010000006.1 GCA_021820645.1 Bacillota bacterium | reverse complement strand
GCCGACGCTCTCGCTCTTGTTGTTAGGGTTACCGTTGGCCAATCTCGCGGATCGATGGCCCAAACGCTCGGCGTTGATCTGGACAGAAGCAATCCGTGGCATGGCTATTTTGGCTTTCTTTGGCCTCATGGCCAATCACGTAGACAACGTCCTGCTTATTTACTTCTTCAATTTTGTGGTCACAGTCGGCCAACTCATTTTTAGTCCCGCTCAACAGAGCGTACTTCCCGTCATTGTACGCAATCGGGCGAATGATTTACCGCTAGCCACCGGGATGCTGTCAGCTATCTCGCAGCTTGTCCGACTAGTTGGGTACGGCGTTGGCGGCGCCGTCGTGTCCTTGATAGGGCCAGCCAACGCCATTTTGATTGATGCCATCTCTTTTTTTCTAAGCGCTGCCAGTTTCGTGCTCCTTACAATTCCGTCCGTATCGACGACTACCCCGGCCAAGCCGGGGCTTATAACCTTTTGGCGTGGTAGTCTCGCTGGAGTCAAGTTTATCTGGGGGGTTCCATCATTACGCTTACTCATTCTTATCGGCATGTCCGTCAACTTATTATCGGCGCCGCTACAGTTCTTTACGGCAATTTTTTCCCGTCAAGTGTTGCATAGAGGGATGGGTGGCTATGGAGCTTTGGAAGGTGCGGCGGCTGTCGGGGCACTGTTGGGTTCTCTCATTGCCGGTCGATACGCTAAGAGTCTCCGCCTATCGGTATGGATGTCCCTTTCATTCGTCTTGGCATTATATTGATGACGCTTATCCCGGCATTTTGGTTGGCACTTGCGTTTTTTGGGATTGCCATGGGAAGCTCCGCCATGTTTAACGTCCCGTTCGCATCGGCGCTCATGTTGTTGGCACCGGATGACATTCGTGGACGGGTCATGAGGGGTTTTGGAATGTTCTTTAGTGTGTCAGTCCCGGTAGGGCTTGTGTTGGGTGGCTGGTTAACGGGACTCATTGGGCCCCGCGTAATTTTCTTTATTATCGGCGCATTTCTCGTGCTCTCCTCGATGTGGGGAATCGTAGTCAACCGTATTGAAGAGTCCGAGCTTCCATTTGCCAACAGCAATAGAACCATCTCCTTCCCCGAATAGCCCCACGGGTTAAGGGCTATCAATATCCCCGTGACTCTTACCTAATCTTTTATTCGTGGGGCGCGGCGCCAGCACTGCGGTCGGGGCTTCGTGCCGAATAGGTTTAGACAAACTGCATATACTATGGCTGTGGAATATTAATCCAACGGGTGGTGACCGAAAATTTCGGGTTGGCGGGTGATCGGAAAAGTCGAGTGGGCTCCTAGATTCGGGGAAGTCCTAGCGTCCAAGGTCGTCGGACAATGGCAAGAATATATGACCCCTGCAGGTGTCGAGTACCGCCTGGATCAAGATCTCGCGTCGCGCGATGACCAAAGATTAGCGCTGGCTCGGGCGATAGCTTGGTACATACTAAAAACTACTTCGGAGTGGCTCAAAGATCTGGTGCATCACCGCTATCAAGATTTAGACGAAAATGATATTCAACAAGTGACGGACCATGCCCACTCGCGTCTTATGGTGGATGCGGCGCATAATCGAGATCGAGAGGAGTTAGCACTGGCCGCGTTGTTGTCGTTCTTGCGTGACCATGACACGGTGGTCTTAGATGGAGTGCAAAGGTTTTTGCTCCCCGAAATTCGCCACGAATACATCGAAGCGGTGGACCAGGCCATGGACGACTGGTTAATTGAGCGTGAGTATCAGGAGTTTGTCCGTCTACTTAGACATTTTGTGAGTCTTAGCCAACCCAAAATGGAGACCGTCCATGTATTCTGGCGCAGCCAGGAGTTTATTCTAGAAGATGATCATGGGAACCTCGTTGGAGAAGATGTGGTGAGGGATCTGAGCGGAGGGCTCTCCGAGGACGATTCGTCAACACATGATCTATTGGTTAGCGCGCTGATTACTATGGGCCCGCGGCACGTGGTATTTCATCGCAAGACCCCAGCGGACGAGATACTGCGGACCATGCATGCGGTCTTCACGGACCGCGTTACCCAATGCTCAGGGTGCCGTCGCTGTCGCCAATTGACAAGAGCAGGAAACCCGTTATAAGATGCGCTTAGCGAGTTTATATATTGTCGATGACGAGGCCAGGTACGGGTGTCTCCTTTAGAGAGGATCTCCACTGCTGAAACGAGATCTAGGCGCGACACCGCACCAACCACCTTTGAGACGCTTTCGTGCCGGTTATGCCGGGAAAGACAGCGGGTCAGCCCGATAACGCTGAAGCAAGAGCCCGAGTCCCTTGTGGATGCGAGGCATATGGCGGTGGAACCGCGGATTTGATCCGTCCCCAAGTTAGGGGGCGTTTTTTGTTGTTAGGCACCAACCCAAGGGAGGGTCAAAAGATGGCAAGCGAACTAGAGCTAGTAATTGAAGGAGAAGCCCGTTCCGTGGCACCTGGAATTTCAGCGTGGGAGTTGTCGGAGGGAACCGACGGAGTCCTCGCGGCCTGGCTAGATGGACAGGTGCTGGACCTAAAACGACCGATCCTCCATGGTGGAGTCCTAAAGTGGCTAACCTTTGACGATTCCAGCGGCCAACATGTGTTTCGTCATTCAAGCGCCCATTTGTTGGCTCAGGCCGTGAAGAGGCTCTGGCCCGAAGCACAACTAGGAACGGGACCAGCCTTAGAGGATGGATTTTACTACGATATTGCCCTACCCGAACCGCTGCAAGAAGGGGACTTGGACCGTATTGAACGCGAGATGAAGGCTATTGTTGATGAAAACCTGCCCATTGAACGCGTAGAATTGAGTCGCCAAGAAGCATTGGCCCTATTTGAGGAGCGGGCCGAGTCGTTCAAGCGTCAAATTATCGAAGGACTGCCTGACGACATCGTAATTTCCGCGTATCGCCAAGGGGACTTCATCGACCTGTGTTCTGGTCCCCATCTTCCCCAAACGGGTCTCATCCGTGCGATAAAATTGACCAGTGTGTCAGGTGCCTATTGGCGAGGGAACGAGGCCAACCCCATGATGACCCGGATTTACGGGACGTCATTCCCCACGGAGGAGGATCTGGCGACCCATCTGTCCCGGCTCGAAGAGGCCAAGCAGCGCGACCACCGAAAACTGGGACCGAGCCTCGACTTATTCAGCTTTCGGGAGGAAGCTCCAGGATTTGCGTTCTGGCACCCTAAAGGTCACCAACTGTATCGGACCCTCGAGGAATTTTCTCGTCGTCTCCAGCGCGACCGTGGATATCAAGAGGTTGCAACGCCATGGATTTATCGCGTCGGATTGTGGGAACGATCGGGTCATTGGGACCACTATCGTGATGATATGTTCCTCATCGAGCGCGAGGCCGAAGTGCTTGGGGTTAAACCGATGAACTGTCCTGGCCACGCTTTATTGTTTAAAGGGGATACGCGTTCGTATCGGGATCTGCCGATGCGGTTCGCGGAATATTCGCCGCTATCTCGATTTGAACGGTCTGGGACATTGCATGGACTGATGCGCGTGCGTGGTTTTCATCAAGATGATGCCCACTTATTTGTTAGACAGGATCAGATTAGCCAAGAAATGTTTGGGATTTTGGATCTGGTGGACGTGGTCTATCGCGCGTTTGGTTTAGTATACGAAGTCGTGTTTTCGACGCGTCCTGACGATTACATGGGTGATCTAACGGTGTGGAACCAAGCGGAAGCCAACCTCGAACAAATTTTGCAGGATCGCGGTTTAAAGTATCAGATTAACCCGAAAGACGGGGCGTTTTATGGGCCTAAATTGGATATCGCGGCGATCGATTCGCTAGGTCGCCGATGGCAATTGGCGACCATCCAATTAGACTTCCAAACACCCGAGAACTTTGACTTGCATTACGTTGCGGCCGATGGGGAATTTAAGCGGCCCGTGATGATTCACCGAGCTATCATGGGATCGTTAGAGCGGTTTTTGGGGATTCTGGTGGAGCATTATGCCGGTGCTTTTCCGCTCTGGCTGGCCCCCGTCCAGGCTGTAATTATTCCGATTACCGATCAACAGGTGTCCTATGCCGAAGAAATTCAGCGTAAATTGAGTCGTCACGGAATTCGGTCTGAGGTTGATGGGCGGAGTCAGAAGATGGGTTATAAAATTCGCGAAGCCCAGTTAGCGAAGATCCCGCGGATGTTGGTGGTAGGGGGCCGGGACCAAACCAATCATACGGTCTCGGTACGTACCCGAGAAGAGGGAGACATCGGTGCTAAGCCGTGGCCCGATTACTTACATGAGTTGGTGGAAGAAGCCGAGATGCCGCTGGCGTAGTGCTCGCAGACAAAGGTACGTATTGACGTATGGGCCAAGAGTTGGGTACAATATGGCTATAACCACCGAACAAAGCAGAAGCGCTGGCTTCTCACCCTCCGGCTTGGCCAAAAGGGTAATCGATCTGGCTCTTTATTTGGGCGGGGAGTTTATCCTCGCTCTTTTGTTTGGGAAAAAAGGAGGGATTGCGACATTAAAGATCTCCGCATAAACGATGAGATCCGGGCTCGTGAAGTGCGCTTGGTCGGTGACGAAGGAGAACAACTCGGCATTGTGGCCTTGCGTGACGCGTTAGCCATGGCCCAGGAACGCCGAGTAGACTTGGTGGAAGTGTCTCCCACTGCGCGTCCTCCGGTCTGTCGGCTAATGGACTACGGGAAGTTTAAGTACGAACAAGCCAAACGAGATCGAGAATCTCGTAAGAAGCAAAAGGTGGTCAGCGTTAAGGAGCTTAAAATGCGTCCCACCATTGAAGATCATGACTTTGACGTTAAGGTCCGGAGTGCTCAAAAGTTCTTGGCTGAGGGAGATAAGGTGAAATGCACCATGATCTTTCGAGGGCGGGAAATTGTTCACGCGAGCATTGGTCAAGAGACCTTGAAGAAATTGGCAGCAGCGGTAGCTGAGGTGTCGGTCGTTGAACGACCTCCTCGGGTTGAAGGCCGCGCTATGATAATGATCTTGGCACCAAAAAAGGGAGTGTAACATCATGCCAAAAATGAAGACGCATCGCGGAGCTCGGAAACGGATCAAATTGACCAGCTCGGGACTCGGCAAGCGCCATCGCGCCGGAAAAAACCACATGCTGGAGCACAAATCCGCCACACGGCGACGTCGGTTGCGTAATGCGGACGTGTTGTCGAAGGCAGACCAGCATCGAACGAAACGGCTCCTGCCATACGGCTAGGGCATTGATTTAGTACTTGGAGGGATAAGCTCATGGCTCGAGTGAAGAACGGTATGGTCCGCCATCGCCGACACAAAAAGATTCTCAAAATGGCTCGCGGGTATCGCGGAGCCCGGTCTCGGCAATTTCGCCCTGCAAATGAAGCGGTTATGCATAGTTTGTGGTATGCGTACCAACATCGTCGCAAGCGTAAGGGAGACTTTCGGCGATTGTGGATTACTCGTATTAATGCTGCAGCACGATTGAACGGATTGTCCTATAGTCGATTTATGAATGGCTTAAAGCTAGCAGGGATTGGTCTAGATCGGAAGGTTCTCGCGGACCTTGCGGTGCGCGACATGGACAGTTTTAAGGCACTGGTGGCCAAAGCCAAAGAAAATCTGTAGGGGATCTCGGTGATTCTGCATCCATTAGACACTTCAGATAACAAAATGATTCGGACGGTAGCCCACCTGCTTTCTTCGCGGCAATTCCGCGAACGGAGTCGGCAGGCCGTTGTGGAGGGGCGCCGTATTGTGGAAGAGGCCCTCTCCTCAGGGGCCTCTTTTCGCTATGTTGTATATAGTTCGCGATTCATGGCAGACCCTCGTAACAAGAGTGTGATCGCACGTCTGCAAGCCCAATCTGTGCGGATGCTGTACGTGACCGACCGACTTTTGGACAGCGTTTCTGGGGTCGAGACCTCCCAGGGTATTCTGGCGGTGGTAGATTGGTCACTCCCGCACCAAGACTATTTTCCGGAGACGGTGGGTCCGGCACTCTTTGTGGTCGCCGAGTCCGTTCAAGATCCCGGCAACCTTGGCACTTTGATCCGCTCGGCCCAGGCGGCTGGGGCACATGCGCTGGGCGTTACCCGAGGAACGGTCGAAGTGTTTAACCCGAAAACCTTACGGGCTTCTGCCGGAAGTGTATTCCGGTTGCCGATATTTCACCTTCCGGACGATTGGGTGGAGCGGGCGGTAGAGCAGGGGATGACCCTGAGGACCACCGATGTATCGGGTCATCACGCATACGACGCGGTGTCTTGGACCCAATCTGTCATCATCGTGTTGGGCAACGAGGGTAATGGGTTGCGCTGGGCTACGGAGCATGGGGAGGGTGTGAACATTCCGATGGCGCCTACGGCTGACTCGTTGAACGTCGCCGTCGCGGGCTCGATAATTTTATTTCATGCGGTGTCGGAAAGACGGCGAGCAGGAATTTTCCAAGTGCCGTTAGATGTAGTATAATCGGCGATAAGTTAATGAGTGGGTCAAAGTGATGATCTAGGAAAGTACCCATACTATCTCGTGACAGAGAACGGGGCTGCTGAAAACCCGTCGTGGTAGGTGGCGAAGGTTCCCTAGGGAGCGTGATTCTGAATCCTTCACGGCACAAGGACGGAAGGGCGTAGGGATTGCCGGTTGGCGCCGTTATTGCTCTGTAAAGAGGAATGCCATGCGGCATTCGAATGAAGGTGGTACCGCGAGACGTCTCGCCCTTTAGTGGGAGGGCGTTTTTTATTTGTATTGGCGTGTGTGCAGTGATAGGAGGATAGTCAATGGGTGAAGACAACGCGGACGAATTAAGGGAACTAGGCGAGCAATTGCAAGACGCCTCGACCGTTTTGCAGGTCCAGGAAATTCGGAATGCTTGGCTCGGTCGTAAGGGGATTATTACGGCGCGCCTCAAAGGGGTGGCTCTGCTCCCGGTTGAAGAGCGCCGGCAGGCGGGGCAACAGTGGAATAGCGTGCGTCTGGCCATTGAGACCATGATTGACGACGCATTGGCTCGTCTGCAAAACCAAGAGGAAATCCTCCAGTTGGAACAAGAACGGCTAGATATGACGATCCCCGGGATAGAGCCCGCCGTAGCGCTGCTACACCCCTTAACTCGGGTGCGCCGGCTGGTGGAGGATGTTTTTCTCAGAATGGGATTTACATTGAGCTATGGACCCGAAGTGGAAAGCGAATGGTATAACTTTGAAGCTTTAAACATTCCCCCGAATCATCCGGCGCGCGACATGCAAGATTCTTTTTTTGTGGATATCCCGAACCTGGTGCTGAGAACCCACACCTCCCCGGTTCAAATTCGGGGTATGCAAGCGGCGGCCGGTCAACTGCCGGTGAAGATCATTGCACCGGGTCGTGTCTATCGCCGTGATGATGATCCGACTCACACCCCGATGTTCCATCAAATTGAGGGGCTCGTAGTAGACCACAAGATTAGCCTAGCTGATTTACAGGGCACCTTATTGGCCATGACCAAAGACCTACTGGGTAGCGACATCCGTACCCGGTTTCGTCCATCATATTTTCCGTTTACCGAGCCATCGATGGAAGTAGATGTCACCTGTGCCGCTTGTAATGGAACGGGTTGCCGGGTTTGCAAGGGCACTGGTTGGGTCGAAATTCTGGGATCCGGGATGGTCCATCCAGTCGTGCTTCGTAATGGCGGATACGACCCCAAACAGGTTACGGGGTTTGCGTTTGGACTTGGAATAGAGCGGCTTGCTATGCGGATCTTCGAGTTGGACGATTTGCGCCTCTTATATCAGAACGATCTGGAGTTTTTGAGCCGTTTTAGTCGTTACACAGGGAGGCCCGCGCTATGAAACTCAGCCATCGTTGGCTTACTCGCCATCTTCCGGACGTGCCAGAGCCATATGTTATTGAGTCTATTCTGATCCAAATGGGGATTGAAGTTTCAGCCAAAGAATCATGGGGACAGGACTTTGCTGCAGTGGAGCTGGTGCGCGTGGTTGCCCGGGTGGCTCACCCGAATGCGGATCATCTGTCCGTGGTCACGGTCGAAGGTCGAGCTGGCACGATGACCGACGTGGTGACGGGGGCATCTAACGGCATGGTTGGTGAGTATGTCTGGTACGCTCCACCAGGTACGCAATTACCCGATGGAAGAATCTTGGATACTGTGAATATGCGAGGAATTCCCTCACCAGGCATGTTGCTTTCGGCGAGCGAATTAGGCTTTCAAGAGGCAGGTGGGGATCTTTGGGTGTATCGAGGAGACCGTCCCGTAGGCACGACGTTTCTCGAAGCAATCGGCGGTGTCGACACTCTTTACGAATTGGAACTCACGCCCAATCTCGCGGTGTTCGACCAGAGTGTGCTAGGCATTGCGAGAGAGGTTGCGGCCGTCTTGGGCCTGCAGTTTCGAGATCCCAGTAGGGAATTTCGATACGGAACCGACGGAAACTTGGTCGGTATCGTCGACCCAATGGGGTGCCCCGTGTATGGCTTGACCGAGTTGCGTTTGGAGGGTGATGGGACCACACCGCTTTGGATGCAGGTATTGTTGCGAAGCATCGGAATCCGTTTGATTCACCCGGTAGTCGATATTACGAATTTTGTTCTTTGGGATATCGGCCAGCCACTCCATGCGTTCGATGCCGATGCCGTGGTGTTGCCGATTGAGGTACGTCGGGCGACCGATGGAGAAAACATGACTTTGCTCGACGGGAGTTTATGTACACTCACTCCGGAAGATTTGGTGATAGCGGATCAGAAAGGACCCATTGCACTTGCGGGCATCATGGGAGGAGATCGCGCGAGCGTTAGGCCAACCACTCGACACGTGTTTTTAGAGTCAGCCTATTTCAGTGCGGCGGGAATTTTTAAGAGTGCTCGTCGGCATCGAATCGTATCGGATGCTGCCCAACACTATGGTAAGGGCGCGGATCCGAGTATGGTTGTGGTTGCGGCCGACGCCACACTTGGGCTACTGAGGGAGGTCTCGGGACTCGCGACTCGCCTCGAGCGCAGCACTCTTCAGGGAAAGGTGCCGAACCGACGAGAAATTGCGTTCGAGCCCGAACGAATCCGGCAGATTTTGGGCGTTTCGTGGTCTGATCAACAAATTCAGGAAGGACTTGGCCGCTTACGGTTTGAGGTGCGAGACCGTTCTGTGGTAATTCCCTGGGATCGTCACGACGTGATGGCGACCGAAGATTTGAGCGAGGAAGTGGCCCGGCTCCGCGGATTTGACCAAATTGGGGCGACACTCCCGTCTACCCCGACACGACCCGGTTCCCGGGATAGCGAGGTGAGCTTCCACGAAAACCTTCGGGATAAGTGGGCGGCATTAGGGTATTGGGAAGTGGTTACCCGACCTTTTTGGGATCGCTCCCGGGACGTTCTTGGATTAGGCTTTGAGGGGACTCCGGTGGTGGTGACCAATCCCCTACGCGAAGAGGAATCCGAGCTACGCCGGGACTTGCTCCCGAACGTCCTTGAAGTGCTAGCATACAACCGCGGGCGTCGAGAACAGCCGGTGTCTATTTTTGAGTTGGCGCCGGTTTACCATCAGCGCAATGGATTGCCCGTTGAGCCGATGGCTCTGGCGGTCGCCGAGGTTCTGGAGGTGGCCATGCAGTATCCCCCGGCGGCTGATGTTGGCATTTTCCGGTTGAAGGGCGCCTTGGAATGGGTCAATCGGCAGTTGAATTTGGGCTTGCATGAAGATCCCTCGGGTCCCATACCGGACTTCATGCATCCCGGCCGCTCCGTGGCATTATACAATGCCTCGGACGTACTGGTGGGATATCTTGGGGAAATTCGTCCGCGCTTGGCGAGCCTGAAGTTTCACGCCAAACGTATCGGCGTTATCAGTCTGTCTCCCATTGTGCCCAGTGCACCAGCTAGAGGCGGGGTTATCTTGGCACCGTCGCGTTATCCCGATGTGTCTCGGGACTTGTCTTTGATGGGTCCGAACCTAAGTTATCAGGCGATCATAAAGACGGTCAGCCAGAGTGGGGCTCTCCATCTCCAAAAAATGCGCCTCATTGATGTGTTTGCCGGGGATTTTGGCAAATCGGTGACGATTCGATTGATATTCCAATCCATGACCCGAACGCTGACCGATGTCGAGGTTGACCAAGAAGTGCGCCAAGTAGTGGATGCCTTAAAACAGCAAGGCGTTTCCCTGCGAGGGCAGTAAAAATTTCACCGGGGGGAAAAATCTGCAGGATTTCGACAGGGATGTCGAGAATTAGACTATATAATACGAGGGGGAGGGATTGCGGTGGATGAGCCGGTGCGTACGTCCGTGGTCGTTTATGGGGAAGAGTATCAACTGAAGGGTGATTTGCCCGAAGAAGTTGTCGAGGCGTTGGCGCACCATGTAGATAATCGGATGCGCGTCTTGGCTGCCAAAAACCCTCGAGTGAGCCCCTTGCGACTCGCGGTGGTCACGGCTATGAACCTGACCGAAGAAATTTTTCGTTTGCAAGCTGAACGCGATGAGCTAGTACAAACTATGCAGCAAAAGTGGCGGCGTCGTGACGCTAAATAAGTAATCCCGGCCAGGTGCGGCTAATCGGTCGACTCGGTCTCTTGGGCAACCTCTGCGGGTTTGGTGACGGCAGACTTTCTGTTAGGATATGGATGGAGGCAGTAGGCACGATACGCTTGCTTCCTCATCAAGGGACTTCTTGCGGCAGCAGGCTCTAGGCGCTACCTTAGGATGGTGGCGCCAGTTCTCTGTGTACGGCGGATGGCCTCCGCTGGCGCTGCTTCGGGGAGTCTTAATCATGGTTAGAAGAGGGAGGGGCAAATCACATGAGTGACGGCTCGCCTAATCTGCTCCTGAATCTTGGGGTAGAAGGGTTGTCCGCCATAGAATGGCCTAGCGTTCTGGCTTCGGCCAGTCGGTTTGCCGATACGTCCATGGGCCGGGATGCGATCCGTCAACTTCCATGGATCGACCATTGGGATACCCTAGTATACGAGCAGAGTCTATTGCGCGAAATGTTGGATTGGAGTGCACAGTATCCGATAAGTTTGGTAGGGGCCGGCCCGATTGGACCCATGGCGTTACGTGCGGTAAAGGGTCAGATGCTATCGCCAGAAGAATTCGTGCGACTGTCGACGACATTGAAGAAGGCACGGGAAGTGGCGCGTGGGATTCCCGCTGAGGGTTGTTTGGGGTGGGCCGAACGAATCGGCAGGTGGGTCATCCCGCTTCCATTGATCACGATGATCGACAATACCTTCACCCCAGATGGCGAAGTCAAAGATGATGCGAGTCCGGCCTTGCGAGTCCTGCGACGGAAGCGAAGGGCAACGCTGAGTGAGATTGACGCCATTCTGCAAGGACTGTTGCGATCAGCCACATGGGCGCCTTATCTGCAAGACTCAGTGGTCACCATGCGGTTCGGTCGACGTGTGGTGCCGATAAAACACGCCTTCCGCAATTCGGTTGCGGGCATTGTGCATGACCAATCTGCGAGTGGGCAAACGGTGTTTGTGGAGCCACTCAGTATCGTGGAACGGCAAAATATGGTGGTGACATTAGAACGGGAAGAACAAGATGAGATCGACCGGATCCTGACTGCGTTGTCCCGCGAGGTGGGGGCCCAGGACGCGGATTTATTGTGGCTCCATGACGAATTGACTCGGTTGGACCGTGTCTTGGCGATTGCGCGCTATGGAGTGGAGACCGGATCGGTCGTGCCCATCGTCCAGGATGCTCAGGTGTTGCGGCTGATCCAGGGACGACATCCGTTACTCGCGAATCCGGTTCCTTTTACGATGGAACTGGGGGATGTCCAAAGGATTCTGATCGTGAGCGGACCCAATACGGGTGGCAAGACCGTGACGCTCAAGACAGTCGGCCTCATGGTGGCCATGGGCATGGCGGGGATGATGATTCCGGCCGCCGACGGGTCGACGATTCCCTATACGACGCGGCTATTTGTCGACATTGGCGATGAACAAAGTCTAGAACAAAACCTTTCCACCTTCTCCAGTCACGTGCGGCGGCTTCTACCGATGCTGGACGCAGCGGATTCCCGCACCCTATGTCTCATCGATGAATTAGGGGCCGGTACCGATCCTGAAGAGGGGGCGGCTCTGGCGGAGGCTATTTTGGAAAGGCTTTCGGCCCGACAGGCACTGGTTGTTGCCACCACCCACTATAGCCGACTCAAACTACTGGGCTTCGAAAAACCCGAAGTCGTGAACGCGCACGTGGCCTTTGATTTGGCCACCCTAGAGCCCACCTACCAACTGGTCGTGGGGCAGCCGGGAAGCTCACAGGCGCTCAATATTGCCCAACGCTTGGGATTGGAAAAAGTGTTGGCCGACCGGGCTCGGTCGCTCATGCGGGTGGAAGGCGTGGCCTTGAACGAGGCGATTGAGGCCGTCAATCGGCTGGAAGGCGAGCTGCGGTCCGCACGCGAAGCGTTGGACCATGAACGGGTCCAATGGGAACAGGATCGTCGACGCTGGCAGCAAGAGGTCGAACGCTTCGAACAGCAGCAGCAGCGCGATCGGACCGGAGCCCGCGAGATGTGGCAACGGGAACTGGGGGTCCTTAAGGCTGAGATGGACCGTTTAATGCAAGAGGTGCGTCGCCAAGAAGGCGTCGAACGGGCTCGTGCCATCGAGGATTTAAGGCAACACTGGCGTCAGCAGGGAGAGTTACCGAAGCCTTTGAAAAGCAGGGGCAGAGCGGTGGCGCCTAAGTCGACCAGGGCCGGGGACTGGGTACGGATCCAAGGTTTCACCGATTTGGGCCAAGTGATGCAGGTCGAAGGCAGCATGGCCCTGATTGCAGTGGGGTCTTTACGCATTCGGCTTCCCCTCGCGGAACTCGAGGCGGCAAGTCCCAAACCCATGGAAAAGCCGCGGCGCATGCGGTCATCTGTTGAATCCCGACGCGAGGGCAGTATCGAGGTCGATGTGCGTGGGTTGAATGCCGAGGATGCATGGGACATTGTGGATCGTTTTATTGACTCCGCGGTTTTAACTGGATGGCCCCAAGTTCGTGTCATCCATGGCAAAGGGACTGGGGTGCTGCGCCGCGTGGTGGGCGAGCGTCTCCGACAGGACCCGCGCGTGGTCAGTCATCGTCTGGGTCAATCAGGCGAAGGGGGAGATGGCGTCACGGTGGTTTGGCTAGAGGAAGAACCCTAAAGGCTTACGGCTTTTCACGGTTTTGTGCTCTATGATATACTCACCGCAGTAGTAAGGGGAGGCCGATGGTGTCGGATATTGCGAAGATTGTCGCCCGACTTATTGAAGGTACGGATGATGTCGTCAGTGCGGAATTATTAGAAAAGAAACTGGTCAAGTCAGCGGCCACGGGAGTGCCCTTAATCGTCAAGTTAGGGGTCGATCCAACGGCTCCCGATATTCACTTAGGACATACCGTGGTGATGGAGAAACTGCGTCAGTTTCAAGAGTTCGGGCATACCGTGGTGTTCTTAATCGGCGATATGACTGGGCGCATTGGCGATCCTACGGATCGGGCGGCTACACGTAAACAACTGGATAAAGAGGCTGTGGAGGAATTTGCGCGCACCTATATAGAGCAGGCCAACAAGGTGTTATTGCCCGATCGACTCCAAGTACGATACAACAGCGAGTGGCTCGAGCCACTACAACTAGTGGATTTAATTGGGTTGATGAGTCACGTGACGTTAGCCCGGATATTGGAACGGGATGATTTTGAAAAACGCCTTCGGGAGCACGTCACCATTCATTTACATGAATTGTTGTATCCCTTGATGCAGGCTTACGATTCGGTGGCATTAAAGGCGGACGTCGAACTTGGTGGAACGGACCAACGGTTCAATATTATGACGGCGCGCCAAATCCAAGAAGCGTACGGCTTAGAGCCCGAAGTGGGGATTTTCCTTCCGCTCTTAGAAGGGATCGACGGAGTTCGTAAGATGAGTAAAAGTATGGGAAACCATGTGGGCATTACGGAACCTCCCGAATCCATCTATGGAAAAGTTATGTCGATCCCCGATGACTTGATTGCTCGGTGGGGACAGTTGCTATTTGGGTGGGACCGGACCGCCATTGGCCGCCGACTACAACAGGAGAATCCTCGCGACATTAAGGCGGAGCTGGCGTATGCCATCGTTGCCCGGTTTTGCGGCATAGAGACCGCCCAGTTGGCACAAGACCAATTTTTACGGGTCTTTAGCGAACGCGGGATACCGGACGAGATGCCTGGGGTTCGATTGCCAGCGGTACCATGGGAGGTGTCGGCAATCGAATTGGTAGCGCACATTCCTGGAGTCCAAAGTCGTCAAGAAGCCCGGAGGTTTTTGCAACAAGGCGCAGTGGTAGTCAATGATGCCCGCGTATCAATGGAACAGCGGTTGACGATTGCTCCCGGAGATTGGATCCGGGTAGGACGTCGCCGGTATTTTCGATTTGAGGAGTGAAGCATCGTGTTGGCACCGGAAGAAGAGCAATTGGGCTGGAAGCACATTGCCAATGGGCAACTGGAAAATGCGGAATCACATTTTCGTCGCGCACTAGAATTGGACCCACTCCGGGCAGATGCCTTGAACGGCCTCGGGACGGTCTATCTAGAGTGGGGAGAATTGGAACAAGCTCAAGAGCTCTTTCAAATGGCTATTGCTCAGGCTGAGATCCAATTACCCAGGAAGAAACGTCACACGGGGTGGGACGACGAAGTAGTTCGTCCGTACTTGCGGGGCCTTAACCAACTGGCCTTGACATTTAGCAAGATGGATTACTGGCCAGGAGTGCAACACGCTCTCGAAGAACTCTTGGCATGGGATGCCGAAGGGATGCAAGGCCGGGCCTTTTCATTGTTAGGAGAAGCCTATCTCCGCACCGGGCATCTGGCGGAGTCTTTACATGCATACCAGGAAGCGCCGCATACGCCGGAGACGGATTATACTTTGGGGTTAATATTCTTTATCAGTGGTCAGGTCAGAGAAGCCTCCCAGGCGTGGGAAAGAGCCTATCAAAAACTCCCAGAAGCTTTGCCTCTCTTATGCCACTATCCAGTGGTCAGAGCGATCGGTGGCGCATCAGATACCAATTTTGGGCGTGCAGCGCGCTATGCCTTCACGTTCACTGACCTTTGGACCGTCGAATCGCGGGTGGCGTTGCGCCACTGTGTCGACGAACCGAAAGGCTAGCGCCATGTTTCACGTTGCTGTGGTTGGTGCAGGTGCGATTGGGAATCCCATCGCGTGGGGCCTATCTTTGCGAAAAGATTTGGCGCCCATCCAGCTGATTGATGGAGATGTTGTGGAACGGAGCAATCTGGCACGCCAGCCCTGGTTTGGGGAGGATGACATCGGATGCAATAAAGCGGTCACGCTCGCCGCGCGCTTAGCTGGTGGTGAGACACCACTCTATGCGTCCCCCGAGATGTTGACGCAGTCTAATCGGGAAATCTTGTTAGCGGATGCTGATATCGTGATGGACGCCACCGATAATTGGGAAGCGCGCCTTGTGATCCAGGAATGGGCAGAGCAGCATCAACGTCCATGGATATTCAATAGCGCGGTGCGGCTTGAAGGGATGAGTACTCGGTTAGACCCAGGTGGGCCCTGTCTACGCTGTTGGTTCGACACCAAGGAAACCCAAGGCCCAGCATGTTTTGAAGCGGGGGTACTCGGTTCGGTGACGTTGGCGGTTGCGGGGCGCGCATTGCTCCTTTTGGACGACTGGATAAGGCAAGGCTCTTCTCCGGACCAGGGCACATTGTGGCTTATCGACCGTAGATTCGGGAGCGACCGCTCCATTCACTCGGGACCATTAAGGTGTGATCATGGTGGACATGGATGATCGGGTAATAGAACAGTATTCCCGTCAAATTTTGCTGGATCAAATCGGTTATGATGGACAAACCAGGATTTTGGCGGCAACCGTGAGAGTGCAAGGTCCGGATGGCCCGCCACGGGATCTTCTGGTACGGTACCTAAGCGCCATGGGGTTTGGGGTCCAAGTCGGTACCAACCTGTCGGGATACTTTGAAATTGCATGCCAAGACGCTATCTGGACCATGGAGATAGGGGGGGGCCGCTCCCAATTTATGGTGGACGCGGGGGCCTTACTCACAGAAATTGCCCTGACGCTGGCCCAGGGAGAATGAGAGGGATAGCAGGATGCATGAGCTTACCGTAGCCATGGTGCAGATGAACAGCGTGGTCGGAGATGTGCCGGGTAACTTAGCGAAAATGGTGCAGGCGATCCATGAGTCGCGAGATCAAGGGGCTCAATTGGTGGTGTTTCCGGAAATGGCATTGGCGGGCTATCCTCCGGAAGATCTCTTGTTTAGACCGTCGTTTTTGGATGCCTTGTCGCGTGCCAACCAGGCCCTCATTGAAGAAACGCGGAATATCATGGCCATTTGGGGATATGCCTATGCAGACGAAGCTCTTTACAACACGGCCGTGATCGCGGCGCACGAGTCTCTAGTCGGGCGTGTGGCGAAACGGCATTTGCCCAACTATGGCGTTTTCGATGAAGCCCGCTATTTTTCTCCGGGTACATCCACCGCGATTGTGGCATGGCATGAGTGGAAACTTGGGGTATCGGTCTGCGAGGATTTGTGGTACCCCGACGGACCTTACCTGGCGCAATCACGGCAAGGCGCTAACCTTTTGGTCAATATTAGTGCATCTCCATTTTCACGGGGCAAGAGTGTGCTGCGAGAACAGATGATGGCGACGCGTGCGGATGATGCCGCGGCGTACCTGATTTGGACTAATCTGGTGGGCGCTCAGGATGAACTGGTGTTTGATGGACAAAGTGCAGTGTGGGGGCCCGATGGCAAACTTTTGGCCCGAGCCGAGGCCTTTGAAGAAACGGTTTTGTGGACGACATTGACGCGCACCCCCTCCCAGCACCGGCGCTGGCTGGATCCCCGGTGGAGGCTCCAGGAGCCTAAAACACTCCTTGAACGTTGGGAAGTGTTGGGAGATCTTGGGAGCGTGCGTCATACGTACCATTCGCGGGTATCCAACCCAGGTTCAGAGATCGAGGCACTCTACCGAGCTTTAGTGCTAGGGGTGCGCGACTACATAGGCAAGAACCGATTTCGAGATGTGGTGATTGGGCTGTCCGGGGGCATCGACTCGGCCCTCACCGCGGTGATTGCCGTGGACGCCTTGGGAGCACAACGAGTACACGGTGTCTTGATGCCCTCTGCGATAACCTCGAGCGCGAGCCGCCAAGATGCGATGGGACTCGCCCTAAACTTAGGAATAGGGATCGACGAAATTCCGATCGCGGATATCTTGGACGTATTTATTAAACAGCTGCTTCCGTCGTTTGAGGGGCGCCCCGAAGATCTCACAGAGGAAAACCTCCAGGCCCGGATTCGGGGTACGTTACTCATGGCATTGTCCAATAAGTTGGGTTGGTTGGTGCTGACGACGGGGAATAAAAGTGAACTCGCGACCGGGTATAGTACTCTGTACGGCGACATGGCAGGAGGGTTCGCGGTCCTTAAAGACGTGCTGAAGACGGATGTCTTTCGATTGTCCGAGTGGGTGAACCGGAAGACGGAACGGATTCCTGTAAACATTCTTGTTAAACCACCGTCGGCCGAACTGCGCCCGGATCAAAAGGATGAAGATAGTCTCCCCCCGTATCACATCTTGGACCAGATTCTTGAAGGATACGTGGAAGATGACTGGACCCGTGATCAACTAATTTTAGCGGGGTTACCGGAGGATGCGGTAGATCTCACGTTAAAATTGGTCAATCAGAATGAATACAAGAGGCGCCAAGCTCCCGTTGGGTTAAAGGTAACCCCGAGGGCCTTTGGTCGGGATCGCCGGATGCCGATAACCGGTAAATTTCTCTAGCGGCAAAGATGCCAATCAAAGTGAGGAGAGAAGATAACCCATGTCAGGACATTCAAAGTGGGCCAACATTAAACGTAAAAAGGCCAAAGTTGATGCGGTGCGAGGCACCGTGTTTTCACAACTCACAAAAGATATTATGGCGGCAGCCAAACGGGGCGGGGGCAATCCCGATCATAACTTTAAACTCCGCATTGCGATCCAAAAGGCCAAAGAGAACAATTTGCCGCAGTCTAATATCGAGCGAGCGATTCGCCGTGCCACGGGTCAAGAGGAAGGGGTTCATTACGAAGAAATTGTCTATGAAGGGTATGGGCCGGGTGGGGTCGCGGTCTACATGCAGATTCTCACCGACAACCGGAATCGGACCGCCGGCGAGGTCCGACACATTTTTTCCCGGCACGGTGGAGCCCTGGGAGAGACCGGATGTGTGGCGTGGATGTTTGAGGGTAAGGGTCGCCTTACGCTCGGGCCGACCGCCCTTACCGAAGAGGATTTGCTAGATATTGCTATTGAGGCGGGGGCCGATGATTTGCGTCAAGATGACGACGAAGTCGTTGTGTTAACCGACCCGGAGATTGTGGATGTTGTACGAGAGGCCTTTGAGCGACATGGTGTGACGGTGAGCGAAGTGGAATTGGTCCGTATTCCGAAGACGTTGACTGCGGTGAGCGAGGAAGATGTGCCGCAGTTAATGACTTTGATCGAGCTGTTAGAAGATCACGACGATGTTGAAAAAGTATTTTTTAACGGAGAGTTTCCAGACGACATGGATTTTGGGTAAAGTCTTTTGGGGATCTCCCCTGTTTGAGGCAAATTGGGGGACCCGAAGGAGAAACCGGTCTATGTGTCGTATATGTCTAAGGGGACACCCTGACGGAATTTGTTCTAATAGGAGAAATGGATGCGCATCTTAGGCATTGATCCGGGTACGGCTATTTGCGGGTGGGGGATTGTGGATCGGAAAGGATCGCAAACTCAAAGCCTCGGATTTGGAGCGATCCGGACAGAGTCCGGATGGACTCCTGAACGTCGGTTGGTTTATATCTATGACGCGTTATCCCTGATTTTAAAGACCCATCAACCGGAGTATGCGGCGGTAGAAAAGCTCTTTTTTGGTCAAAACAGCACCACTGCATTGGCTGTAGGGCAGGCGCGCGGGGTGGTTTTGTTAGGAATTGCGCAGGCCGGGATCCCGATGGTAGAAATGACTCCCAATGAAGTCAAGCAAACCGTTACAGGCTATGGTATGGCGAGTAAATCCCAAATTCAAGGAATGGTGCAAAGGCTTTTGGGTCTTAAGACTAAACCCACTCCCGACGATGCAGCCGATGCGCTAGCCATCGCCCTGACTGGTCTGGAGTACGTCAGATTCCAAGGAGTCATTCATGATCGTTGAATTGCGTGGACGGCTGATCTCGAAGGATGGAGAGACCTGTGTCATCGACGTAGGTGGGGTGGGATACGGAATTGAAATGTCTCATCGTAGCTTGGACCACCTGGGCGAGACGGATCGGATGGTGCATGTGTTTACCCATCTCGTGGTACGCGAAGATGCCTGGCGGCTGATTGGGTTTGCAACTCGTACCGAACGCCAATGTTTTTTAGACATGCTCCAAGTCACCGGGGTCGGGGTCAAAGCGGGTCTGGCGCTTTTAGGGCACCTTGGGGTCGATGGGCTCCATGAAGCGGTGGCTGCCGGCCAATGGAAACAGTTGAAAGAAGCTCCGGGCATCGGAGCCAAGTTGGCGCAACGTATCCAATTAGAGTTGTCGAGCAAATGGCAAACGGCGGGTAAAGATTCCCCGGTAGGAGTGATTGAAAATCCTGCAACCCCTACCACTGATGAGGTTCTGGCGGGACTATTGGGCCTTGGGTACACCTTTGAAGAGGCCCAAGCTGCGTGTAAGCAGTTGCCGGCTGATTTGGTGGACCCTGGTCGTAGGCTACGGGAAGCGTTGAGGCTCTTGGATCGGACCCGAGGAGGAATTCACCATGGAGGATAAACGCATTGTGAGTCCCGAATCCAACTCCCAAGGGGAGTGGGATGGTCATCTGCGACCCCAGTCGCTCACTGATTATATCGGGCAGACCTCGGTGAAAGAACGTTTAGGCATCTTTATTCAAGCAGCATTGGCCCGGCATGATGCCTTAGACCATGTTTTGTTGTATGGACCACCGGGACTCGGCAAGACGACACTGGCTCACATTATTGCGAACGAACTCGGGGTTGGAATCCGATTCACTTCGGGCCCGGCCATCGATCGTCCTGGAGATTTGGCGTCAATCTTAACCAACCTCGAAGATCATGAGGTGCTGTTCATCGATGAGATTCATCGCCTATCGCGTCCCGTCGAAGAAGTGCTGTATCCCGCCATGGAGGATTTCGCTTTGGACCTGGTCCTCGGCAAGGGACCGGGAGCCCGTTCAGTGAGACTGGATTTACCCCATTTCACGCTCGTTGGCGCCACGACGCGGGCGGGTATGTTGACAGCCCCGTTGCGTGATCGATTTGGTGTCATAACCCACTTAGATTTCTATACCGCCGAAGACTTGACACGAATTGTCGAACGCACCGCGTCCGTGCTGGGGCTCGAAGTGATGCCTGACGCGGCGTACGAGGTAGCTAAACGGAGTCGAGGAACCCCTCGCATTGCGAACCGGTTATTGCGGCGACTACGGGATTTTGCCCAAGTTCGGGGTGATGGTGTGGTGTCGTTGCCGGTGGCAGCAGAAGGATTGGCCCTCCTTGAAGTCGATCCCCAGGGGCTAGATGCGGTGGATCGTCGCATCCTCCAAGCGATGGCAGAACGCTACAGCGGGGGGCCCGTAGGTCTTGAGACGTTAGCCGCAGGAGCCGGTGAAGAACCTGGCACCGTTGAGGACGTATACGAGCCATTTTTGCTGCAACAAGGCTATATCCAACGGACCCCACGGGGCCGTGTTCTGGCGAGTCGGGGATACCAGGCGCTGGGTCTGCCGGTGCCTGTCTCACCAGCGACCTGGATGGATCTAAAATCTGAAGAGAACGCTTGACCGTACCCCCATGAGGGAAGCGTGGTCATACGAATAGCTATGAAGGCGAGGTGAACCGTGTGGGTCTAGGCTTCCGTAAACGCCGATCTGTGGAGCCACCGTTGCTTTTGGCACACGCTCAGTCGGGTGACGATGAAGCGCGTAACCAACTCATTGCGGACTATACACCGTTCGTGCTAAAAATCGCCAGTCAAAGTGCAGGCCGTTATTTGCGACCTGGTATCGACGAAGAGATTAGCGTGGCGCTCATGGCGTTTAACGAGGCCATTACGGCGTACGATGAAGGCAAAGGCGCATTTTTAAGTTTCGCCCAAACCGTGATTAAACGCAGACTGGTCGACTATTATCGCCGCGGTCGGCAACGGCAAAATGAGGTGCTGCTGAGCGAGTTGGAGACCCCTTCCGAAGAGGGCGGGACACCAGTGACGGTTCTGGACCACATGGCCGAGTCGATGTGGAATATGGCCCGTGACGAAGAAAACCGACGTCTGGAGATCGCGGAGTATGGAGAACTGTTAAAAAGTTTTGGGATTAGCTTTCACGAATTAGTGTTGGTGGCACCAAAGCACCAGGATGCTCGCCAACGCGCGATTGCGATTGGACGGACCGTGGCTCACCACGCCGAGTATCGTGAACATCTCCTGAAAAAACATGAGTTGCCCTTACAAAAGCTGGTGCAAAGTGGAGATCATAGTCGGAAGACATTAGAGCGGCATCGCAAGTACATTATCGCTGTAGCACTGATATTGATACGGGATTTCCCCTACCTACAGGCTTATTTATTGGATCAGTCAAGAGGAGTAGACACATGAAGGATCGGGCGGTTGTTTTAGAAATTCGCGGTCGGCGTGCGACCGTATTATTGCCCGGTGGGGCATTTAAAACTATCAAAGCCAATCCCTCGACCCTGGCAGTCGGTCAAGAGGTGTGGCTGCCGAGCCCGAGGGTGCGGCGGTGGTGGCAGGCAGGTGCCGTGATGGCAAGTTCATTGGCATTGGTGCTCGTGGGGTTAGCGGACGTCATGGCGCCGGCAGCGCCGTTGGCAGTGGCGGTCGTCAGCGTGGATATCAACCCGAGCATCAATCTCATCGTAGGGGCCCATCAAAAAGTCATTGCGGCAGTGGGTCTCGATAGGGCTGGGCGTCAGATCCTGACCCAATACCACCCTGTGCGGTCATCTGTTGGGTTGGCGGTGGAAGAGGTCACCAAATGGGCGGTTAAAGACGGGTACGTGCGAAAGGGAACCCCTACCTTGTTAATAGGGGGGGCGTTTTCGGGGCCGGTCCCGCCATGGTTCCCACGCTTGGCTAATAACGAAACCAAGATTGTCTCGAAGAATCACTGGCCTTTGGAAGTTGTTCGGGTGACGACACGCAGCGCCCGATTGGTCACCTCAATGGGACATTCGCCCATATCGGTGGGGCGCTATCTTTTGTGGCAGCACGATCGTCATCAGGGTCGGCGATGGACCCAGGCGCTAGCCCAAACCGTACCCTTAACGCAGTTGGTGAGCAACGCGCCGATTGTTCAGAAAGGGTCTCAAACGATTTCCTCGGGTGTCAGCACTACCTCTACACCTGTCATCTTACCCTCTATTCCGAGTGCGAATATTGGGTTGAGTATCCCGCCCATTACGTCTTTACCCGGTGGGAAGTCGGCAAAGGCCGGTCATCCGAAGCACAAACCTCATCATAAATCCCACCATTCCCATGGGCAAACGTCGAAATCTACGCCAAATGGTGCGACGCCGTCGAGTCCTGTCATTTCGGGATCGGTACCCCCGTCGACGATTCCTAGTCTATCATCCCAGGGATCCGGGAAGCCTAGTAGTCTAGAGAGTTCCTTAACTAGTATCACATCCGGACTTCCTGGCCTTTAGGCGGGTGGATAAGCAGGAATTTTCTATGGGGATCCCGAACTAGTCATGACCGGAAACGGGACAACCGGATACGAATAGGAGTGGATGACCACGCATAAGGGCACCAGCAGTATTTACTGGGTATTTTTTATCGTCATCATTGGAATGACGATTTGGATGTTTATGCAGCAATCACGCCAACAGAAGAAACGGAAGCAATTGCAGTCAGAGATCCAACTAGGCGAGGAAGTCTACACGGTTGG
This sequence comes from Bacillota bacterium, assembly GCA_021820645.1. Next base: position 2,200 of record JAKADJ010000006.1, on the reverse strand, counting down.
CGGCCTCATTGGTACTGTGGTGTCGCAAACGCCAGATCGTTTGGTTTTGCACTTAGCGGACAACGTCGAGGTGCCTATCCTGCGCTCCGCAATCGGGGGAAAGGTTCAGAATGCGTCCAGTATAAAATAGTTGGTCTACAACCGCGGCGAGATCCCCGAGGGTTTCGTTAGGTTTGTGCTATAATACCGACGGATATCTTGGACAACTTTAGGGGGGCGCGTACAGTGGCGGATACGTCACTCAACCCGTATTTGCGGGCGCAACAAGCTTTTAAAGAGGCGGTCGACACACTGGGGGTCGAGCCGGCAGCATATGAAATTTTGAAGCAACCATTGCGGTCATTTGAGGTGGCCGTGCCGTTTGTGCGAGACGATGGATCGGTGCAGGTGTTCACAGGCTATCGTGTCCAACATAATGACGCTTTAGGACCAACTAAAGGTGGTTTGAGGTTCCATTCGGATGTGAATATGGATGAAGTCAAGGCATTAGCGATGTGGATGAGCGTCAAATGTGCTCTCTTAAACCTTCCCTACGGTGGAGGCAAAGGGGGCATTGCGTGTGATGTAGACCAACTGTCGGAACGGGAAATTGAGCGTTTAAGCCGTGAATATATCCGTGCCGTGAGTCTTGTAATTGGACCCGATAAAGATATTCCAGCACCAGATGTGTCTACCAATCCTCAGATTATGGCTTGGATGGTCGACGAATATTCGCGTATTCGTGGGGAAAACACGTTTGGTTTGATCACCGGTAAACCTTTAGTCATTGGAGGATCGGCGGGCCGGGTGGCAGCGACCGGGCGCGGATTGGTCTTCGCCACGCGGCAATTGGCTACGGAACTCGGCATTGATTTTAGTAAGAGCCGCATTGCCGTGCAAGGCTTTGGTAATGTGGGTTCGGTAGCGGCCGAAATCTCGCACCAACTGGGGGCGACGGTCGTCGCCGTTTCAGATAAAGATGGGGGATTGTATAATCCGGCCGGGATTAACATCCAGGACTTATTGGAGTATAAACGGGTGAATCGCAATCTTCAAGGATATCCACATGCAGAACCGATCGACAACAAGGAGTTGTTGGAACTGCCGGTGGATATTTTATTTCCAGCGGCGTTGGAAAATCAGATTACGTCGGACAATGCGCACAACATTCAAGCTCGCATCGTCGGTGAAGGGGCCAACGGGCCAACCACGCCCGAGGCCGATCGAATCCTCTTTGACAAGGGGGTTATGGTGGTTCCCGATGTCCTGGGCAACTCCGGAGGGGTGACGGTTTCGTACTTTGAATGGGTGCAAAACCAAACCCGTTTTTATTGGAGCGAGGAAGAGATTAATCAACGTCTGGAATCTTACATGTCGCGTGCCATGGCTGATATGCATACCATGCATGAACGCTTTGGGGTGACCTTGCGCAAGTCCGCGTACCTGGTAGCCACCGAGCGTATCGCGCAAGCGATGCGAATCCGAGGTTGGTTGCGCTAAGACGGTGGGATGACGTAAGGAGGATTCTAGGATGGGAGATCCAGATATTCGGCTACTTGGAGCCTACCAGGAATGGCAAAAAGCCGTCTTGCAACCGTTTGTAAACAAGGGCCGACCGTCTCAAGAGTCGTTTGAGACGGTCTCGGATATCCCCGTCGAGGCTCTTTATACGCCACTCGACTGGGATAGTGCGGCATATCTTGAGGAACTCGGGTTCCCGGGGTCCTATCCCTATACTCGAGGAATCTACCCGACCATGTATCGGGGGCGACATTGGACGATGCGGCAGTATGCGGGATTCGGCACGGCCGAAGAGTCTAATCGCCGTTATCGATATTTGCTGGAACAAGGCCAAACTGGATTGTCGGTCGCCTTTGATCTGCCGACCCAGATGGGATACGACTCGGACCAAGAGCCGGCTCGCGGCGAGGTGGGCAAGGTGGGGGTCGCTATTGATAGCCTGTCCGACATGGAAATTCTGCTACAGGGAATTCCTTTAGACCGGGTCTCGGTGTCCATGACCATCAACGCGCCGGCTGCAATTTTACTCTTGATGGTGGCAGCAGTCGCCGAAAAGCAAGGCGTCGATCTGAAGGCCCTGAGCGGGACCATTCAAAACGATATCTTGAAGGAATATTCGGCGCGGGGGACCTATATTTTCCCACCGAAACCCTCCATGCGCCTCATAACGGACACGTTTTCTTGGTGCGCCCAGCATCTT
>JAKADJ010000197.1 GCA_021820645.1 Bacillota bacterium | reverse complement strand
AGAGAGGCCGAACTGCGTCATAAGGCCGGTCCGTGCCACGTCCACGGACTCTGCCGCCCGAATCAGCCTGATGACCTCATCAAGGAATTGCAAGGCTATTCGCAGGCCTTCTAAAATGTGGGCGCGCGCCTCGGCTTTGGCCAGTTCAAAACGAGTGCGACGGATGATGACATCTTTTCTATGGGCGATGAAGTAGTGCAGAATTTCCTTCAAAGACAGGACTAAGGGTCGCCCATCTACCAACGCTAGCTGGATAATCCCAAAGGTTTGTTGCATGGCGGTGTATTTATAGAGTTGGTTTAGTACCACGTTCGGCACGGCATCTCGTTTGAGGTCGATGACAATACGGACGCCCTCGCGATCGGACTCGTCGCGTAGGTCCGCAATCCCTTCAATCTTGCGCTCATGTACCAGATCGGCAATTTTTTCGATGAGGCGCGCTTTATTCACTTGATACGGGATCTCGCTGACGATAATTCGTGACCGGGTTCCGGCGCGATCGGCTTCCTCAATTTTGGCAATCCCCCGGATGGTAATAATGCCCCGACCCGAGTGATAGGCTGACTTAATGCCTTCCCGGCCCATGATCATCCCGCCCGTCGGAAAATCCGGCCCGGGTATATATTTCATCAAGGTGTCGATATCGACCTCGGGATGATCAATCATGTAGATGGCCGCGTTGGCCACCTCGGTCAGGTTATGCGGAGGCATGTTCGTCGCCATGCCCACCGCGATCCCGGAGGACCCGTTAATTAAGAGGTTTGGAATCTTAGACGGTAAAAGTAGCGGTTCTTTGGTGGTTTCATCAAAGTTGGGAACAAATTCGACGGTATCCTTGTCGATGTCTGCCAACATTTCCATGGCAATTTGGGACAGCCTTACCTCCGTATACCGCATGGCAGCCGGAGCATCTCCGTCCATCGAGCCGAAATTCCCATGCCCGTCAACTAACGGATAGCGAATCGAAAAGTCCTGCGCCATCCTAACCATGGCGTCGTATACTGCAGTATCGCCGTGGGGGTGATACCGACCGAGCACTTCTCCAACAATACGCGCAGATTTTTTGTGCGGATGGTTCGGCGTATTGGCCAACTCTTGCATCGCGTAAAGAATCCGGCGATGTACCGGCTTTAACCCATCCTTGACATCGGGCAATGCACGTCCCACAATGACGCTCATCGCATAGTCGATGTACGACTTCTTCATCTCATCTTGAATATCAATCGGCATAACATGGCCGATATTTGCCATCGTTGTCCAGCCTCGCTTTAGCTTTTAGCCTACGGTGTCTAAGTTTCGCACCAAATGGGCGTTATCTTGGATGAAATTGCGCCTGGGATCGACTTTCTCGCCCATCAGTAGGTTGAAAATCCAATCGGCCGATGCGGCATCCTCAAGTTCCACGCGCAACAAGGTACGACTGTCGGGATCCATCGTCGTTTGCCAGAGCTGCTCGGCATCCATTTCACCCAATCCTTTATAGCGTTGGATGTTAATATCCTTGCGGCCGAATTCCTCTAAGGCTTTTTCTAATGCTGCGTCGTCATAGAGGTACCGTTCGGTCTTACCCTTTTTGATCAGGTATAACGGAGGCTGCGCAATATACACATATCCCGCCTCGATTAAGGGGGTCATATAGCGGTAAAAGAACGTGAGTAGTAAGGTGCGAATATGAGATCCGTCGACATCGGCATCGGTCATAATCACAATACGGTGATAACGCGCTTTATCTAGCGTAAATTCGTCACCGATACCGGTGCCGATCGCCGTGATCATGGCGCGGATTTCTTCGTTGGCTAAGATTTTATCCAAACGGGCCCGTTCGACGTTGAGGATCTTACCACGGAGCGGCAAGATGGCTTGGTACTCCCGATTGCGCCCTTGCTTGGCCGAACCACCGGCCGAATCTCCCTCGACGAGGTAGAGTTCAGATTCCGCAGGATCTTTGCTTGAACAATCGGTGAGTTTACCCGGCAACGAAGACGATTCTAAGACGCTTTTACGACGCGTCAATTCTCGGGCTTTTCGCGCGGCCTCGCGGGCACGAGCTGCAGAGATTGATTTCTCCAAAATTCTTTTGGCAATATTCGGAGTCTCTTCAAAGAAGGTCGAGAGTCCATCCGAAACCACCGTTTCGGTGATGCCGCGAATCTCGGAATTACCGAGTTTGGTCTTGGTTTGCCCTTCAAACTGGGGCTCCGGTAGCTTAACCGAAAGAATCAGTGTCAATCCTTCACGGACATCTTCTCCAGATAAATTGGCGTCGGCATCCTTCAGCAATCCGAGTTTTCGGGCATATTCATTGCACACGCGAGTGAGCGCCGATTTAAAACCAGCTTCATGCGTACCTCCCTCATGGGTCCGGATGGTGTTGGCAAACGTAAAAAGGTTCTCCACGTAACTGTCATTATATTGGAGCGCCACGTCGAGTTGGACTCCATCGCGCTCGGCCGAAAACGCAATGGGCTTCTGATGAAGGACTTCGCGGGTCAAGTTGAGGTACTGCACAAAAGAAACGACGCCACCTTCATACTGGTACCGCACATGGCGACCGGTTGCCTCTTCTTCTAATGAAATATAAACGCCGGCGCTCAAGAAGGCTTGTTCGCGCATCCGTGCTGCCAGGGTGTCAAATGAAAAATTAACGTCTTCAAAAATCTCTGGGTCAGGTCTAAACACCACTTCAAAGCCGGTTTCTGTGGCATCCCCAATCCGAGTTACCGCATCTTGCGGTTTTCCTTTGGCGTAATGCTGCGCGAAGAGTCCGCCACCAAAACGACTGGTTGCGACCAGCTCCGAAGATAGCGCGTTAACTACTGAGAGTCCCACACCGTGGAGTCCACCGGAAACTTTATATCCACCGCCACCAAATTTTCCTCCGGCATGGAGCATGGTTAATACGACTTCAAGAGTAGGAATCCCGGCTTTGGGATGAATCCCGGTCGGAACCCCTCGCCCATTGTCTCGCACCGCAACGGTACCATCGCGCCGCAGAACCACGGTGATACGGTCGCAAACTCCCGCTAAGGCTTCATCGATCGAGTTATCCACGATTTCATACACGAGATGATGAAGCCCCCGGGGCCCAGTGGAGCCGATGTACATACCGGGACGCTTTCGGACTGCTTCGAGTCCTTCGAGGACTTGGATATGGCTTTCGTTATAACCGGGTCGAATTTCTTCGGCCATATTGCATTGTCCCCCTTAAACACGAGATGAGACCCGCCCGGGTCTTGTGTTTCCAGTATATCATAGGAGCTCATCCGCGCTCATCAAATTGGTCTTCAAGGCGATCGGCGCGGCGCATTAAGGTGTAGGCTGAAATAGTTGAGAGAATGATGCCAGTAGACGTTACCACGAGCGACTTGGCATCTTCGAGGTTTCCCGCGACCTTACCTTCCGAACGCATTCGCGCATAAAGATCCCGGACGTCTTTAGAAGTGTCTAGCAAGTCCCGGCTTACGATGGCCACGATGGAATCGGTCGCCACCATGGTGTCCTGTCCCACATGCAAGTACATCCTGTAGCCCCTCTCCCCTTCTTATTCTACACCACCACTGACGAAACACGAAAACCGTAAAGACTGTCAGATTGCAGGCACCTGCCCATTGTGTCAAATCCCCTAAGATCTCTCGCATATGCTGCAAACCGGGTAGTCGACTAACGTGGGGCTCTGGCATACCGAGCAGCGATGGTACCCCGTTTCCAACCAATCTTTGACCGCCTCCCGGTAACGGTCGCGTGCTACCTCCAGCGCGTGGCCCAGATCGGTGGCGTCGGAGCGATACCCATGGGGAGCATAATAACCACGTTCTCCACGGTGAGGCCGCTCCCGGATTTTGGGAGCAAAAGCCTTGATGGAGACTCGGGTCCGAATATCCCCTATCGTCAATGCGGGGGATAGTCGGCTATTCAGCCGACAGATCAGGTCTGGTTTCATAAATTGTAGTTCTTGGCTCCAAATTCCCGTGGTCACCGCAAGATGTATGATACCGTGTTGAACCTTTATAACCCGGGTATTTCGTGCCACAGTAGGCCCGGCCAGATCGGCCCAAACTTGTCCCAAGAGCCTGGTCGCCCGTGCAGTCTCCCATGCATATTGCGCGGTTAAGTCATCCAAGACTTGTTGTATGGTCTTAGGATTTGTCATGTTTTCGATCCCACAAGTAAAAAGTCCCGCGCTCCACTTGGTAAATAGTCGGGCTGAGGTGCTGGTAGCTCCGGGCTTCGGTGTCGGTCACGATGGTTTGTTGCCCATCTCGGCTAATCACCGACAGCAGTTCTTGTCTCCTTTGGGGGTCTAGCTCCGACAATACGTCATCTAATAGAATTATCGGGGGCCGTCCCCACTCAAGGTTCAAGAGGTTATAAGTCGCTAGTTTCAAGCTTAAGGCGATCGCTCGATGTTGACCTTGTGAAGCAAAGGTGGCCGCGGACCTGCCATCAATACTGAGCTCGAGATCATCGCGGTGAGGTCCGACCAATGACACCAGGCGGAGCCGTTCGTCCGTGGCGCGTTGGTCTAAAGCTGCTTGATACGCCGCCTCCGATACAATTGGGACCGAACTTCCGCCGTAGTGAAACTTGGCCTCCAACCTACCTCCGTCGGTAATCCGTTCATGGATTTCGCTCGCACTCGCGATTAGGGGCAACAGTATTCGATCGCGTTCTTTCCATAAATAAAACCCATGGCTAATTAACGCCGGAGTAAAGCTTTGCACGGTACTTGCTAACCGCGGGTCCTTTAACGCACGATTACGCTGTAATAGTGCATGTTGATACTGACGCAAAACTTTCTCGTAGCGCGGATTCAACGCCGAGAGGGTCGAGTCGAGGAAGCGACGCCGGTCGCTCGGGGATCCTTTTGAGAGATTTAAGTCGTCGGGATTGAATAACACCACGGGAATCTTCGGGCCGCGATGAATGCGGGATCGCGGGATTTTCGACACACGGTACTGGATCGTCTCTTGGGATCCTTGGGCCGACGTCAACGTGGCCGACATCGCACAAAATTCCGGGCCGCCCACAGGAAACCAATCGTGGTCGGATCCGGTCCGGAACGACCGCCCCTGCAGCACAAGATAGAGGGCTTCCAACGCGTTGGTCTTACCCTGAGCGTTGTTGCCAACCACCAAGGTTAAATGTGGGGCTAAACCCAAGTGTGCGTCGCGAATGTTGCGAAATTGGTGGATGTCCAACGTGTCAACATGCATCAGAGGCTAGACCAACTGCCTTAACGGAAGAACAATGTGAAAGTATTGGGGGTTATCGGCATCGCAAATTTTTGCCGGAGATTGGACTCCCGATAGTTCCATAATCAGGTCGTCACCGCTTAAAGACTTCAGCGCATCGAGGATAAATGTGGAGTTAAATAGGACGTCCATCTCTTGTCCCTGGCTATCACATTCGAGAGACTCTTCCG
>JAKADJ010000196.1 GCA_021820645.1 Bacillota bacterium | reverse complement strand
TCTGGTAGCTAAGATCCTGTAACTTATCGAGCCGACGCCTATGAATCGTGGCCCGGGCTTCCGTAAAATTCGGCTCCATCCACCCCCTTTCATCATGCTCATCTCCGCTGGCAACATAAGCCCCGCCTACCACGCCAGGTACGGTTCGCATTGGTCTTCCGTCCACCTGGCCCGCAAACCGCCGATATCCCCTGACCGCACCGTGCGTCATCGTGGTGCCACGGTCAATACGATTGGCATTCAACTATGGCTCTATCTGTGCCCACGGGTAAGATTTTTGATTCATCGCCATGTCTAGGTCCGATAACACAATGACGACGCATTGGTGCGCATCCGCTATGTTGAGAGCTTCTTGCATCACGCGAATGCCGTCTGCGATGTCGGTGGGAGCCAAGACCACCCGGGGAAACTCTCCGTGTCCCCCGTATAGGGCGTGATTCACATCCGATTGCTCAATTTTGGTAGGCATCCCGGTGGACGGGCCCCCCCTTTGATTGTCCACCACTACCAATGGCACCTCGATCGTGGCGGCATACCCGATGCCTTCGGTCATCAAAGAAAATCCAGGACCACTCGTGGCCACAAAGGTACGGAGCCCGGCGTAACTCGCCCCGATGGCCATATGGATGGCTGCAATTTCATCCTCGACCTGAACGGTAACCCCGTTCACTTGAGGGAGTTTTTGCGCCAAAATTTCTAGGATGTCGGAAGCCGGCGTGATGGGATACCCGCAGTAAAATCGCACCCCTCCCGCCAATGCTCCGAGGCAGAGCGCCTGATTGCCAGACATGCGCACCATCTCCCCGGCACTCTGAGGACTCAGAGTTAGAGGACGCCGCGAACCTTTGGTATAGCCTCGGTCGAACCATTCCCGGTTGGATACGTCCGAAAACTTATTCGCGATCACATCAGCCACCCGTGGGGCATCGAGCCCAAAAGATCCCGCAATCACGCCGAGAGCCCACATGTTATATCCGATGCGCGGGCTTTCCTCCGAATTCTCAGCGAGCAACCCCGACACGTTCGGTGATCCAAAAAGATCGGCCGGCTCCGAGATCCGGCGTCGATATAAGTCGGCGCAGGCATCATCCCACACGACAGCTAGGTTCACCGCCGAGGTCCGAAACATCTCCCCCACGTCTTCGACTGCCACATCCCCCACTTCCAGTAGTGATATCTCGTAGGCGGTGGTACCACCCCGGATGATCGTGGAAAAGTCCCGCCAGGTCCGATACACCATGCCTTCTTCGGCTAGGATCGTTGCCAACATTTCGCCGGCCGTTTCAACGCCCTGGCCAGTGCGTCCGCTAAGGGCGACCGTTTTCATGACGCACCCCTTCCCGATACCATCCCCCGCGGGCCACCCAACCTCCATCCACTGAGACCGTGCTCCCCGTCATGAAGGAGGCCTGGTCGGAAACCAAGAATGCCACCACTTGGGCCACCTCCTCTGGTGTACCATAGCGTCCCAGGGGGGTGCGAGTTTCGATATCCTGCACGGTATAATCATCTCCGGTGCGACTATCTGGGAGAGCAAATTCGGTGCGGATATAGCCGGGCTCTATACACAATACCCGAATCCCTAGCGAGGCCCATTCATCGGCCAATGCTTTCGTAAGGCCCACCAGCGCATGTTTGGAAGCGACGTAGGCGGCTCTTCGAGCAACGCCAACCGAGCCAAAGATCGAACCCATCTGAAGGATGACTCCCTGGTGACGTCTGGCCATGTTCCGGGCCGCAATTTGTGACCCGTAGAATGCGCCCTTGAGGTTAATATCGATAATCCTAGAAAATTCCTCAGGGGGCAGATCTATTGAGTCCTGTACGACGGTGTCTCCCGCGTTATTAATCCAGATATCGATCTGTCCCCACTGCCGAATCACCGTCGTGGCGAGATCCTCAAGGGCTCGCGCATCGGACACCTCTGCGATGCCTCCTATCACTGTTACTCCTTGATTGCGCAAGGTCTTTGTCGCCTGCTCTAGACGCTCGGGATTCTGGCCATGTAGTACCACTCGGGCACCATGAGACCCTAACTTCTCGGCGACGGCCCAGCCAATGCCGCGTGTAGATCCGGTGATCACCACCACTCGATCTTGGAGTCGTCCCATTGCCGCCGCTCCCCCTTTACCAGCCTCCATAGGCCACCCATCCTCCGTCAATCGGCAGATCCACTCCCGTGACATAGCCACTAGCATCCGATACCAGATAGAGGGCGCCTTCGGCAATTTCCTCGACGGTGCCATAGCGTCCCATGGGATCCCGGCGGACGATGTCCTCATCCGTGTAATCGGAAGTCGATTGATCTCGGATATTCATCTCCGTGGCGATGTACCCGGGTGCCAGGTCGTTGACCCGGATACCGTAGGGAGCCCAATCGAGCGCCAGGACCTTGGTGAGCCCGACTAATGCATGCTTGGTAGCGCAATAGGCAGCTCGACCCGGGAGACCCACCCTACCGAGGATGGAGCCAATAAGTAGGATGTTACCGCCACCGTGGGCGATCATCGATTGGGCCGCAGCCTGCGCCGAATAAAAAACGCCATTGAGATTTAAATCGACCACCCGTGTCCATTCGTCAGCCGAGATACTCTCCGCCGAGCGAATTAGTGAGGTGCCTGCGTTGCAGACCATGATATCCACGCGTCCAAAGTGATCGATAGCGGTTTCAACTAGTCGCCCGGCTTCGACGGACCTCGACACATCGGCACCCACTCCAACCACCCGGTCTTCCTGGCCAAGAACCCGGGCCACAGCCCGCGCCTTGTCGGGATCCCGTGAATTAATCACCACACGGGCCCCTTCTCGTAGAAATCGCTTGGCCACCGCAAGCCCAATCCCCATCGATGACCCGGTAATAACTGCCACCTTATTCCTTAATTTCATGATTTCCTGCCCTCTCCAAACGTCCGTAGTCGGGTCGCCGCCCCTATCGACTGGATGCGCCGCTCCGCATAGATCTCGGCAGCACGAAAGGTGCCGAGATGCTCCTTTTCCGCGAGGTCGAGGATCTTGCGCAAGGTCTCCCCAATCTGTCGCACCTTTGCCTCTCCCCTGGCGTGATTCACCCCACCAGGTCCCAAACGGTCCGCATCGAAGATGGCTCCCCCGGCGTTCACGATGAAATCCGGCGCGTAAAGAATGCCGCGTTCTCGTAATGCCACATCGAGCTTGGCGTCCCATAATTGATTGTTGGCACTACCGCAGATAATTTTAGTGTTCCAAAGCTCCACATTTTCTTGACGGACGACGCCCCCCAACGCGCAGGGAGCAAACACATCACAGGGCGCATACCCGATTTCGTCCACGCCGAGGATCTCGACCCGCGCGTGATTAGACCACGGCGCTAAGGCTTGTTCGTTTACATCCGCCACGCGCAGGGTGGCTCCGTGATCGAGCAACAACTGCATGAGGGGAGTCCCCACCGACCCGGCTCCTTGAACATTGACTGTAAGCCCCTCCATCGACTCTTTTTCCAAGTGATAGGACACGGCAATCTTCATCGCCTCGAATACCCCAACAGCCGTCATGGCCGAAATCGGCCCGGCTCCTCCCCATTCCTCCGGCAAGGTGATCACATAAGGGGTCTCCTGTCGCATGTGCACCATGTCGTCTAATGTGGTGCCGACATCTTCCCCGGTCCAATAGGCGCCTCCTAGTCGATCAATGAAGCGCCCCAGGGCCCGAAACAGGGCTTCGGATTTGTCAGTGAAGGGATTACCTATCACCACGCATTTGCCTCCGCCAAGATTTACACCCGCTGCTGCGTATTTATAGGTCATGCCCCGTGCCAGACGCATCGCATCAAGCGCCGCATTCTCGTATTGCGGATAGGTCCACATCCGACACCCGCCAGCCGCTGGGCCTAACGTGGTGTCGTGGATAGCAATGACCGCCTGTAAGCCGCTTTCGGCGTCCTGGCAGAATACGACATTCTCAAAATCTCCGATGCGCATGAAATCCATAAGATTTTCGGGCTGCTCCCATACCACCTGATCTGACATCTTTAGTGGCCTCCTTTGCCGATTCCACGACCTTGAAATGAATCTATTGAGAAGATAATGTGATCGCGAGCCGCTTTTTCTGCGAGGGCAGCATCTCGCCGCCGGATCGCTGTATAAATCGCCGTGTGTTGCATAAGAAATGCGTGACTAAGCGTCACATCCTGCAGCATCCGTTGACGGATCGGCGCATAATGCTCACGTATCAAATGCTCCACCATCATCATCATTCCGGTGAGGTACGGATTATGGGCGGCCTTGACGATGGTCAAATGAAAATTCGTGTCGGCCTCGTCGGCCGATACCCGCATCCCCACCCGGTCCTTGACCCGATTCATCGCATGAAAGATTTGAAGCACCTCACTCCGATTAGCCCCCGTGGCAGCTAGCCCTGCGGCCACAGGCTCGAGCCCTAACCGCGCTTGCATCAACTGACAATTGGATGTCTCTTCTTGTGTTTCTCGACCCCCTGTCACCCCAGCATGGGACATCGTCACGTAGGTCCCACTCCTGGGCACCGTCGCAATCAGGCCTCGATGTTCTAACAAGGCCATGGCTTGGCGAAGTTTTCCCCGACTTGTTCCAACCTGCTCGGCGAGGATTCTCTCTGGCAGGAGACGGTCCTCGAAGACGATGCTGCCCTCTTGAATAAGTCGAGTGAGTTGGTCCGCTAGATTAGTAGCCTCGGCAGATGCAGGTTCTAATGTAGTGATTCGACGCATGAAATAACCACCCTTCATATTATCCGTTTATTCATTGGCTTCTGAATTTACTATCTAGATTAATATTTTTCGGTGATTCATGAAACCCGTAGGCGCAACCAGGCAATAAACCAGGTCGATTTCTTGGTTTAGTGGAAGTTTTTTAGCATCGTCTAGACAAGAGAGAAGTGGAGGTGAAGGCGTGACAGAGTATCGCCCTTACTAAACAGGCACCCGTATGCCTGTCAAGAGACATATGGGTGCCCGTACATAGATGCTCCTATTTTTGGATGAGGTCCAAGCCTGCATCCGACAGCGGTTCCGATCCGTTCTTGGTGACCAGCGACGTGCGTCCCAGGGTCATCGCCAAGCCGGTTTCGGCATCAAAGATAATGATGTGGATAAAAAACACCATACCCGGAACGGCCGTGATCGGATTACCATGATACAGCATGGGCCAATCCATCCAATTCGGGGCGAAAGTCGTGCCAAGGCTGTATCCGCAGGCATTCATCCGATGTCGGCGATGACCATGAGCATCCAAGATCCGGGCATGCGCATCAAACACCTCTCCTAGGGGCCGTTCGGGCGCCAGTGACGCTTCTGCAGCCAGTAAGGCTTGCACGCCCGCCGCGTGCATCCCAGCCAACCTCGGGTCGACCTCACCAATGAGGATTGTGCGCATCAGGCACGCGTGATAATGCCGATAGACCCCCGCAAACTCTAGCGTTAGCTGGTCAT
>JAKADJ010000195.1 GCA_021820645.1 Bacillota bacterium | reverse complement strand
GGTGAGCATGAGCCTTCGGGCCAGCTGTCGGATTTTGGAGGAGGCCAATGCCCGTGGTCTTGATGTCATGACGTTACAGTCGACGTATACGAATCGATATCGGAATGTAGAGAAGTATATTGAGGCCTATCGGCACTATGTGTGGCCAGTACGATCGGTGGCGGATGTTAAAATAGCGCCGTTTCACCTTTTAGCGTCGGAAGCGGCAGTTCACACCGCACATGACCACTTATGGCAAATGGAGCATTTGCGCCTTTTGGCAGCAGCCGACCCCAACTTGTTTCAAGGCACCCCATTTGTGAGGGTATCGCTACAAGATCCCGGGAGCGTTGGCGCGGGGGTGGATTGGTGGCAGCGGTTGACGGATGCGGGCCAGGAGGGCATGGTGGTCAAGCCGCTGCCATTTGTGGTGCGATCACCCAGTGGGCATTTGGCACAACCCGCCATTAAAGTGCGAGGGCGAGAATACTTACGGATCATCTATGGAGCCGACTACGCGGATGAAACCAATCTGATACGCTTGCGGCGAAGGGGATTATCTCGAAAACGCGCCGCGGCTCTACGTGAATTTGCTCTGGGTATTGAGGGCTTGACGCGATTTGTCGCACATGAACACTAGCGCCGAGTTCATGAATGCGTCCATGCAATCCTCGCATTAGAGGGCGAGCCCATTGATCCGCGCCTGTAATAACCGGATGGCCTAAGCCAGTTGGTGCCTCGATTCCTTCGCGAAGAGGTAATGGGCTCGCTCCCTATGGCCTTCAGAGGAATTGGCCCGAAAATGTTCCCGCGGTCACCGCTTCTTAGGGCTTGCGCCGTTCGTCCACGGGAGGACGCTAGTGACCCATCGGTTCTTACGCTTTCGTACGCTCGGTATCTATGTCTATAGCTTCGTTCCGGTCTCAAGGGAGGATGGGCCAGTGTTTCCTTCATCGATGAACCGCAGGTGGTGCATCGATGCCTTACAGGAATATGCGGGTCTCATAGGTTTGATTCGTATCCCAACCCCGAGGCGGATCCGAACCACCGAACGAAATCCGCTCTTTCCATGCGCCTACTGTTGGATGGCTTCCTAAAGCCTTGAACGCCCTAGGATGAACCCAAGTAGAGCAGTTATAATACCCGTTAGCAGAGTCGTCCAGGCGCTGAAACGATTGGCTAGTCGGGCCTCCACACCCTCCATCCGCTTATCAAGACCGTCGATCCGACGGGACAGATTGGTGTCCAAGTCGTCGATCCTTTTAGAGAGATGGGTATTGACGTCCTCAATGCGTTTGGAGAGGTTGGTATTTAGGTCGTCAATCCGTTGGGACAGATTTGTATTCAGGTCGTCGATCCGTGCGTTAACATCATTAAATCGCTCGTTAAGTTGTTGAATCTGGTTGCTAATAAGAATCCATGGCATTTCCAGTGGGTGGCCAGATTCTGAGGGAGTACCATCTTCACCCACGGGAATTGCCCCTTTCCGATCCAGCATTATTGCCTCCCATTTTATCACAGCGCACGCACCAAGACTGTTTTTCTAGGGTGTTAGTGCTGACTGTAATCGACCGCTAATGCATACGATAGGCTTAAAATCGCGTGGGGTCCATGGAGGAATCCAGTACATGTTGATAACCAGTTGGCTAGTGTAGAGTTCAGTGATTCGTTAACGGATCGGATCCAGGTAGGGCTCCTCGATCGATTCTTATTGGGCCGCCGCTAGGCATTGCTTGACAATTTCCTGATAGATCCCGTCAGATAAATTGACCGTGGAAAGGATAATGGGGGTCCGCGATACCCCAGATTGTCCCGCAGGTTCTTGGAATCGCTTTATGAATTCTTGCTGGTTTTCTTCGTCACGATGCCCGGGATGCCTCAACCCCGCCGCAACCCGCCTGCTAAAGCGCTCGATTAAAATATTCGGGGGCGCCACACAATGGATTTCCATCGCCCCATATCCGTACCGATCGGCCGACTGGAGGAGTGCCGCTCCAGCCCTGGGGCCCGAGAAATTCGACTCAGCAATAACGGAGTGGCCGGTTTTCAGGATAAGTTCGATGGCCCAGGGGAAAAGCTCCCAACTGGCCTGGCCTAATTTTTGGGACCAGGCTCGATCGTGCCAGCCGAGACTATCAAACAAGGTTTCTTTAAGCGCATCCCGGGACACAATCGGCCAGTCCCCAAGATCTTTGGCTAATCGTTGTGCTAGGGTGGTCTTGCCACTTGCGGGGTGACCCGAAATGACGAGTAAGAGGGGCATCCATTACACTCCTATCCGCGAGAGTCGAGACTTTGGGCGTACTCCGCTGCTGCGACGCCAGCGGCATGACCTGTGGAAAAGGCGACTGTGATGTTATAACCTCCGGTGTGGGCATGGACATCCATCACCTCTCCGGCAAAATAAAGTCCCGCACACAATTTTGAAGCCATGGTATGAGGAACGATTTCTTTGATTGAGACTCCACCCCCGGTCACCGTGGCCCTTTCTAAAGGAAGTGTGCCACTAATGGGCACCTCGAACTTCTTCATGGCGTCCACAAGGTTTATGAGGGCTTGGTTACCCAAGTGAGCCATGGTGGTGCTAGGAATGATGTCGCACCTTTCCAGGATGACTGCCACTAATCGGTCGGGAAGCCATTCGCCTAAGCGGGTATTAATTTGTTTGGCGCCTTCATTGGATCGCCTGTCTTTGAGTCTAGCTAGTAAATAGTCTGCCACCCGATCGGGGAAGAAGTCGACTTCTGCCGTGAGATTATCCCCGGCATTCTTGCGCAGTGCCGAGGAGACGTAGTGGCTGCAGCGGAGTGCGATCGGTCCGGTCAAGCCAAAGTGCGTAAACATAAAGTCACCGTACTCCTTGGTGAGCGCCTTACCCCGGGCATTGCGTATCGTGATCGTCGCGTCTTTAAACGAGAGCCCTTGAAGCGCTCGCGATATAATAAAAGGTGCGTTACTGGTTAATGGGACTTCAGTGGGATAGGGCGTCACAATGGTATGGCCCAAGGCGGCTGCCCAGGGATACCCGTCACCGGTGCTACCGGTTTGGGGAACGCTTGCGCCGCCGGTCGCCACAATCACGGCTCGGGCGGGTACGATACGGGTATCGTCGAGTCTTACCCCTACCACTTGGCCGGATTCAACCAGCAGTTCCCGGACCGGTGTGTCCTGGCGGACGGCAATACCCAAATTCTCAACCTTTTGGATTAGGGCTTGAACCACTGTCGAGGCCTTGTCACTGACAGGAAATACCCGCCCTCGATCCTCCTCTTTGAGACGGATCCCAAGGGACTCGAAGAACGCGATAATTTCCTGGTTGGAAAACCGACTCAAGGCAGAGTGTAAGAATCGGCCGTTGCCCGGAATGTTTTTCATAAGCTCGTCGATTGGTTTGGCATTAGTGACATTACAGCGCCCACCACCGGAGATGCCGAGCTTGGCTCCTAGTTTATGACCCTTTTCGAGGAGTAGTGTCTCGGCACCACCCGTCCTCGCGGCGATGGCTGCCATCAGTCCACTGGGACCTCCTCCAATGACAATGACGTCATGGCTCTGCAGCATGATTAAATCGGCCTTTCTCTAATCGCCCAACGCGATCCCGTATCTCGACCAGGCATTCCAAGTCGCGGGGACTATTATGGCGAAAAACCCCGCGCGATACAACTCAGCCATCGCGTAATGATCGAGCGGCTATGCCTACGGCACAGCGAAAAAATCAGCGGCTGCGATTCAATATTTCGACCCCGTTTGGATTATGATGGGGTCGAGCCAAGTCCCGCATCTGCGGAACGTAAACCGTCATGTGGGGAATAAGAAAGAAGGCTATCGCCTGGTTTTTGTTCTGGACTCCGCGTCTCGGGCACGGGAAACGTGCTCAGTTGCGCCGCCAAGCTACGATGGAGGATGTCGATGCAGGTACGACTCACAAATTATCGGCCGGAGTGGGCCAAAGCATTTGATCAAGAGGTGAAACTTTTAACACCCCTCTTTATGCCGAATCGGGTCACGTTTGAACACTTTGGGAGCACCAGCGTGCCGGGAATGATGGCAAAACCCGTCATCGACATCATGGGTATTGTTTCGGATATTAGGGTGGTGGACGTCAGAATAGGCAGCCTTTGCACCCTGGGTTATGACGCTGGGGGAGAGTGGGGCATTCCCGGACGTCGACTCTTTAGGAAAGGGGGAGAAGATCGGACCCATCATCTCCATTTTTACGCGGTCGATAATCCCGAGATATATCGCCATTTAATGTTCCGAGATTATCTTCGAACACACCCCAATGAAGTCCTTCACTACAGTCAGCAGAAGCAGCGATGGGCGGACCAATATCCCGACACGCGCGAATATAGTAGGGCCAAGCACGATTTCGTGTCGGCGCTAGAGGCACGGGCGCTCACTTGGGGCGGGTTAATGTATCCCGCTCGCGATGGGGAGATTCCAGAAGGCCGCTAAGAGCGGTTTTTGAGAAGGCTTTTTAACGACTACGATCGAGGGAGGATCGGGATGGCTTGGGATCCGCATTCACTAGTGGTGGATGAAGACAGAATGACCTATTACACCCAAGGAACGGGACTTCCGCTACTCTTTGTTAGCGGGGGTCCAGGTGATTCGCATCATTATATGAGACAAGCGGCTGAGCCATTTTTAGATGACTTTTATTGTATTTTGTATGATCAGAGGGGGACTGGCAAGTCCTCGTGTCAGGATCCTGCGTCGGTGACCGTCGGGGCCTTGTTGCTGGATTTGCGCAGTCTTCAGGAGCATCTGGAGGTTCCTCGGATACGCATTGTGGGCCACTCCTGGGGAGCCACATTGGGGCTCCTCTATGCCCTAGAGGATCCGGACCGGGTGTCCCATCTGGTCCTTGCAGGACTAGGTCCGATCCGGCCCCGAGATGCCTAGGTCGCCACGGCCAACATCTTGAGGCCACTATCTTCAGCCGAGGTCCGGTGCTTCGAGACGATAGCTGACCAGAGAAAAAAGGCAGTAGTCGACGGCGACCGGGAAGTGGCCTGGAGTTGTCAGATACGGCTGATGCGGTTTCTGGCTCGATCCTGGTTCTATTCCGATAACATAGCCCAAGAGTTTCTGAAGACCTATAGTAAATCCCCGTTTCCGATGAATTTTGTGATGCACAGCGCAGTCAATCGATCGTACCAAGATCTCGATCTATGGAGCCTGCTACACACGTGCCGCTTGACTGGTCACACGCTTGTGCTCTACGGATGTCAAGATTTCGAGCCCATCACCCAGGCCTATCTGCTCCAGTCTAGGCAACCCGGCGTGACGGTTGAACTGATCAACCGCTGCGGGCATGTTCCGTGGTTGGAACAGCCCTCTGCATTTCATCAAGTGGTGGCGGATTTTTTGGGAGGGAATGCGGGGGATTGTGCGTCAGGGGCCCAAATTCCTAAGTTGATGCACTGGTCCCGGTTCCCACATCTACAGCGTAGGTGGGGACCGGGACTGCTAATTGTAGGG
>JAKADJ010000194.1 GCA_021820645.1 Bacillota bacterium | reverse complement strand
CGATCTGATCCGGGTGGTGGACGATCCCGCCCACGGGATTGTACCAACCCCGTTACAGGCCGAGGGCCAGGACCAGGTATTGGTCGGCCGCATCCGCCGCGATCCGTTTGAGCCGAACGGGATTCACCTATTTGTGGTAGCCGATAACCTCCGTAAGGGTGCCGCGACCAACGCCGTCCAGATTATCGAAGCCCTATCCGAGCGATTTCTTTAAGCCTAAACCAGGAGGAAACAGATGCGTGTAGTCGTCCAGAAGTTTGGAGGTACCTCGGTTCGCGACTTTGAGTCACGCGAGCGTGTGACCGACTGGGTTACCACCGCAGTATCGGACGGATTGCACCCGGTGGTGGTGGTATCCGCGATGGGGCGCAAAGGAGAGCCCTATGCTACCGACAGCCTGTTGGGACTCATGAAAGGCCTGCCTGAGGCCGATGCCTCAGAAAAGGATCTACTAATGATGTGTGGAGAAATTTTCAGTGCGACCGTGATGGCTGGACATCTTCGTCTGCATGGTCTGGTTCCGCAAGTGTTTTTGGGTGGCGAAGCGGGAATTGTGACCGACGATCGGTTTGGCGATGCACAAATCTTAGAGGTGAATCCGACAAGTTTGCGCACGGCCTTGCTTGAAGGAAGGGTGCCTGTCGTTGCCGGGTTCCAAGGCCAAACGCCAGAAGGTCGCTTTACCACATTAGGCCGGGGTGGTAGCGACACGACCGCAGTCGCCATTGGGGCGGCCCTAGGGGTGGAGGTGGTAGAAATCTTTACCGATGTAGATGGGATCAAGACGGCTGATCCGCGTATCGTACCCGACGCCCGTACGATTGCTCACCTCGACTATGACGAAGTTTTCCAGCTGGCCAACTTAGGGGCCCGGGTGTTGCATCCCCGGGCGGTGGAAATTGGCCGGCAGTTTTCGGTTCCGATTCGGATCCGCTCAACTTTTTCCCGGAACCCCGGGACTCTCGTGGTGGGTGGACATCGCACCATGGATCCCTGGGCCCATCGAGATCCAGATCACGCCGTGACCGGGATCACCCAGCTCGAGAATCTGGTTCAATTTTTAGTAGAGGCCCCACAGGGGTCATCTCCTGATTGGCCGTATCGACTATTTTCCGCACTCGGTGACCGTGGGGTTTCAGTCGACCTCGTTAACCTTTTTCCGGATCGGGTCTACTTTTGCGTTCCGGGCCTGGGATCCCCCACTACGGAAGAGACCCTCCAACACCTGGAGTTTCCCTACCAGTATTGGACGGAACGTGCCAAGGTTTCCATTGTCGGATCAGCCATTCAAGGCCTACCCGGTGTCGTGGGTCGTATCATGTCCGCGCTAAATCACCACCAGGTCGAAGTGCTACAATCGTCCGATTCGCATTCAACCATCACCCTGCTCCTCAAGAGGAGCCAAATGGAGACCGCGGTTAGCGCTTTACATCGGCAATTCGGTTTAGGCGCAGAGGAGGGATCGGTATGAACTGGCCACGCATCATTACCGCCATGGTGACCCCGAGAACGGACACCGGAAACCTGGACAACACTCGCGCCGCAGAACTCGCCCGCCATCTATGGCAACATGGATCGGGCGGTTTTGTTTTAGCGGGCTCCACCGGCGAAGCGTATGCCTTGTCTCTTGAGGATCGGCGCGTGCTTTACGAAAGTGTACGCGCTGCGGTCCCCGCCACCATTCCGATTTGGGTGGGCACGGGTACCAACAATACCCACGACACCGTGCAATTTAGTCAAGCGGCCGATAGTTGGGGTGTAGACGGAGTCATGGTGGTCACGCCCTATTATAATCGGCCAAGCCAAGAAGGCCTGATCGAGCACTTTGGTCAAGTCACCCGTGTCGTCCAGTCTTCCCTGATGGTCTACGACGTGCCAAGTCGAACAGGTGTACACCTGGCACCCGATTCTATGGCGCGTATCGCAGAGCGCGCGGCTCAGCCGCTTGCGATCAAAGACGCGTCAGCTAGTCTCGACACCATTGTACAGTTGCGTCAGTGCCTCGAGGCTACCATCCCGGTCTATTCGGGCGACGATAGTCTCTGGCTTCCCAGCATGCTAGCAGGGGCCTACGGCGTGGTATCGGTGGCGGCCCATGTGGTTGGTGACGAAATGGCCGAGGCGCTGAACCGTCTCTTAGTCGGAGACTGGGTTTTGGCCATGGAGGCGCATCGACGCCTCTGGCCGGTCTTTAAGGCCCTCTTTTTAGATGCCAATCCGGTTCCGGTCAAGTGGCTATTAAATCAGTTGGGACTGTCCGTGGGTCCCGTGCCCCTTCCACTCCTGACACCTTTGTCTGCCGACTGGTGCGAGGCCCTATGGCATGCGTATCAAACGGTCAAGTTTCCTCATGTGAGTTAAGAATTGCATCCGGCCGCGTGCTCGGGGTATAATATCGACGACGACTTTTGCTCGGCGGTAGGAATACGATTAGGGCTTAGCAGGGACGAGACCGGAGCTAAGATTCCTGAATCGATTGGTTTGATTGCCCCAGGCAAAGTCCCTAGCCAATTGGCTAGGGGCGTTTTGATGTGTGCTCAATAAATCGGAGGTGGGGACTTGGTACGGCCAGGACCTGGAAAATTACAATTTATCCCCTTGGGGGGACTAGGAGAAATCGGGAAAAACATTGCTGCCTTAGTCTATGGCAATGACATCATTTTGATTGATTGCGGATTGGCCTTTCCGGAGCCGGATATGCCCGGAATCGATTTAGTACTACCCGATCTCACCTACCTGGTGGAAAATAAGGATCGGATTCGTGGAGTGTTTCTCACTCACGGCCACGAAGATCACATTGGAGGTTTACCGTATTTCCTAAAGCAGGTGAATGTGCCGGTGTACGGACTTCGGCTGACTCTGGGTATCGTGGAATTAAAGCTTCAAGAACATCAAATTACCCTACACCCGAAGTCCCATCCAGTAGAACCGGGTGAGGTGATTAAAGCCGGAAACTTTTCGGTGGAGTTTTTCCGGGTCAACCACTCGATTCCGGATGCCACCGGCCTCATCATTCGCAATCCGGTGGGCACCGTGATTCACACCGGAGATTTCAAATTTGATCACACGCCTGTCGATGGCCATGTCGCAGACTTTCACAAGATTGCTCAATTAGGCCAAGAGGGCGTCCTTCTACTACTGGCCGACAGCACCAACGCAGAGCGCCCGGGATACACACCCTCAGAAAAGACGGTAGGTAAGGCCTTAGATACCATCATCAGTCAGGCGCCAGGCCGTGTCTTTGTGGCGTCCTTCGCATCGCAGGTCCACCGGGTGCGACAAGTCGTCGAATCGGCTGTTCGTAATGGACGTCGCGTCGCGATTGTGGGCCGGAGCATGGAAAATGTGACCCATAAGGCAATTGAATTCGGGTATCTGGATTTTCCAGACGGAACCTGGATGGATATCGACTCGATTTTGAAAGAACCCGCAGAAAAAATCTTAGTGCTCACCACAGGGTCTCAAGGAGAACCCATGTCGGCTTTGACGCGGATGTCCACGTCAGACCATCGTAAGGTAGAAATTCTTCCCGGCGACACGGTCGTAATTTCCGCCACCCCGATCCCCGGCAATGAAAAGCTGGTCGCCCGGACGGTCGACAACTTGTATCGACGGGGAGCCCGGGTCTTTTATGGGGCTGGTGCAGGGATTCACGTTTCGGGACATGCCTGTCAAGAAGAACTCAAACTGATGCTCAACTTAGTACGGCCCAAATTCTTTGCCCCGGTTCATGGAGAATACCGACATTTGATTCACCATGCCCAATTAGCCCGTGACGTGGGGATGGACCCTAGTCACGTCTTAATCGGCGACAATGGTAATGTGCTCGAGTTCACCAAGGAATCGGCTACCATTGTGGGCCAAGTGCAGTCGGGAAAGGTCCTCGTAGATGGCATGGGAATTGGCGACGTAGGCAACATCGTACTACGGGATCGCAAACAACTTTCTAACGACGGCATCCTTATCGTGGTGGTCGGCATGGATTCGCAGTCGGGACTCATGGTCTCGGGACCGGATCTAGTGTCACGCGGCTTTGTGTATGTCCGGGAGTCGGAAGCTTTGCTGGATGAGGCACGCCACCGGGTCAAAACGGCACTATCTAATTTAGAGGGACAAGGGCTCAGCGAGTGGTCGGCCATCAAATCAGCGGTACGGGATACACTTGGCCGCTTTTTGTGGGAAAAAACTAAACGGCGTCCGATGATCCTTCCCATTATCATGGAAGTTTAGACGGCATGCGATCTGGTTTCAGGTACCACCCTTAACAAAATCCGTGTATCGGGACTGACTAGGAGCGCGATGACCTCAACACGGTATAGCGCTCCACCCACCGTGATGTGACGGCCGTTTAGCATCCGATACACCATGTCCAGGTGGACCTGGGAGAGGGCTATGCCCAGCAATGTTTCGGTGTAAGGGGCTAGAGCGGCCTCCACGTCGACTGGGCTGATCGGTGTGCTGAGAAGTTTCAAGCGAACCGACTGAATATAAGTGTCGCGAGTCGATTGCCGGTTAATGGTGCCCAGCTGCTGTTTGAGACGTTCGGTTTCCTGATGCCAGCGTCCGGCCTGCACTTCCCATTGCTGGCTACGGTTGACCGCATCCAGCCGCGCCCGACTAGTGAGGGCTTGGGTGCCGGAGGCACCACATAAGGCTCCCAACAGCAGCGCGGCCCAAACGGCGCGTCGGTTGCGAGTCACAGCCCCACCATCCAACGAAGAATCCAATATCCCCATTGCGCCCCGAAGTACGCGGCGACAATGCCGAGGCCATCTCGTACCACCGCGGGAATGGCACGGGCTGACAGCCCGCGCTCCAAATTTTCGAATGCGGTCAGGGTACCACCAATGGCAATGGCAACGGCCCATATGCGGATTCTAAAGGCGGTCGCCACCGGATCGCCGGGGCCGCGGCCGGCGATCCAAGTTCCCAAAGCCCCGATGAGGCCGCCACCAAGTGTCACCCCTAACGCCAAAAATAGCGGGGGGATCATGATCCTCCACAGTCTTTCGATGAGGTCCCATGGCACGCGTGTCATGTCTTGTCCCCCCTATAACAGATTTATGCGCCACCCGGCGTATTAAAACCTGGGCAAACCCTCACACTAGGGCCAGTAGCATCGATCAAGGGAGGCAGAGAGCCTATGCGTCGTGGATATCCAGGATTTTTGGCCGAAGAAACCCCAAGCGTCGAACCGTCTAAAAAAAAACGCTCCAACCCCGAAGAGCCCTCGTCGGGAGCCTCTAGTAGCATCGAACCGAATAAAGTGCCGAACACGAAATCCGCGATTCATACTCTGGTCATCATTGGGCAAATTGAAGGTCATATGGTACTGCCGGCTCAAAACAAAACCACCAAGTACGAGCATGTGATTCCCCAATTGGTGGCCATTGAAGAAAACCGGGACATTAAGGGACTCCTGTTGGTGCTTAATACCGTCGGCGGAGATGTCGAAGCGGGGCTCGCCCTGGCCGAAATGATCGCAAGT
>JAKADJ010000193.1 GCA_021820645.1 Bacillota bacterium | reverse complement strand
CTCTACCTTCTTTCCAGGGAAGGCTTGGGTCCGATCATACTCGGCTGAGGTGGTTGCGATGGTGTTTTGGACCAGGGTATGAATCGCATCTCGTATCGCATTTTCGTCTTCCGTTAATAAACTGAGTCCCATTCTTTATTCCCCCTGGATTGCATGGCGCCACAACTCGGCCGCCACCGATTCGGCGTCTTGAGTCCCCGCACCTATTTCGGCAACCCAGTGACTCCAACTAGGTCCCGATCGCGCGCGTCTTATTAAGTGGTCTCCAACGTCGGCCACTGCCTGTTCGATGAGATGTTCCGTTTGGCCCCATCGAAATCTTTCCAAAAGACCATTTTCGGTCAAGAACTGCCAGTGACGCTCTAAGGCATCGGTTAGCTCTTCGGTCCCGCGCCCATCTTCGGCCACAGTCTTCACAATCGGGGGCATCCATGGCGGATGTTCCGCAGCCAAAGCCAGCATCCCCCGAATGGAGCGCACGGTGTGATCGGCCCCATCCCGGTCCGCCTTATTCACTACAAAGACCTGGCCTATTTCGAGAATGCCCGCTTTAATGGCTTGTATGTCATCGCCCATCCCCGGTGCCAACACCACCATGGTGGTATGCGCCAACTGCATTATCTCGACCTCAGATTGTCCGGCACCCACCGTCTCAATTAAAATCTTATCAAAGCCGGCTGCGTCTAATAGCGTGAGAGCGCCAAACGTGGCCCGAGATAGGCCGCCTAGATGGCCTCGGCTCGCGAAACTACGCATGTAAACACCGGCGTCCATGACCGAGTCCTGCATGCGAATCCGGTCACCCAGAATGGCTCCGCCGGTAAAGGGACTCGAAGGGTCGACCGCCAGGATGCCCACCTTGTGGCCTTGACTGCGAAGACGCAAGGTTAGGGCATTGACTAAGGTAGATTTACCCACACCAGGCGATCCCGTAATTCCAATAACTTGCGCCTTCCCTGCATGGGAAAACAGCTTTTGCGCCAGTTGCTTGCCATCACTGCGTCCTTGCTCGATCCAGGTGAGTCCCCGTGCGATCGAGCGTTTTTGACCCTTCACGATACCTTGGGCAATTTCTTCCCAATCCTTCATACGACCTCGACCCGCCCCCGAATAAAGGCGACGATATCATTGGTATCGGTCCCAGGGCCAAACACTTTTGCGACTCCCTGATCGATCATCGAGGTCACGTCATCTTCTGGAATAATGCCACCAAGGAGTACCAGCACGTCATCCATGTGATTCTCCTTGACCAGCTCCATGATCCGCGGAACTAGTGTGGGGTGGGCTCCCGATAAAATCGACAAAGCTAACACATCCACGTCCTCGGACAGGGCCGCATCGACTACCTGTTCTGGAGTCTGATGAAGACCGGTATAGACGACCTCCATGCCGGCATCTCGGAGAGCTCGGGCGATCACCTTGGCTCCCCGATCGTGACCATCGAGTCCGGGCTTGGCTACCAATACACGAATCACACAATTTCCTCCTAGCTGTCGGGTCAAATACCCGTTGGTGCTCATATTATGCCACTTTTTGCGGATTGCTCAATCGGTCGTTCGCGACTCCCTGGGGGTTGGCGCCAGGATTTATCTGGCTCCATTGGGCATACCACAAGGACCAGGCCTCCCGCATGCCAATCAATCCGGCACGTTACGGCATGGCAGACTCTATCCAAAACTCGGCTCGGGTATCGGTCCAGGTTTTGCTCAACTAAGATATACCATCGGTTGGGAGGACCATCAAGTCCTTAATTTCCCCAGCCATGCTGGCCTCGATGGTAGGCTTATAAAGCCCGTCACCACGAGACCTCATGGGCAATACCCCCATACCCACAGCGATCGCCTCACTCGCGGCCACGAGGCGATGCAATTTCTCATGACATACGGCCTCGGCCAAACTTGTCGAGCAACTGCTGTTCGATGTCGCCCGTGTACATGCCTTCGTTTTTCCAAGTTGTTGTGGGAAGAGCATTCCACACAGCACAGATCTGCTTTGAAATAGCGAAATTAATATTTCTATACCACACCTTATCCCATGTGCCACACCCCGAGATGACACCCGGAAACTGCTATCACCCGACGCCGGTTCAACCTCAACCATATGTCGAACAAGAACTCGTCGTTCAGGTGATGAGCGAGTGCCGTGAATCAACACGTCGGGCCGACGCTCCCTTTGTGGGTGATGCGGGTCAAGTCTGGTAACATTTCATATCCTCCTCTGTGTGTGAGGGAATGGTGCGACGGCTCGCACTGTTTTGGGCTCGCGCTTCCCAGGTACGTGGCTTTCCCACACGCGGAGTACTATCACGAACTCTGACTCCTCGCCCCCTATCCGCTGTCCTTCGGCACGTCTATCTGGTGCAGCGTACGCGCTTTGCACGAAGGGCCGAGGCTCCCCAGTTTGATACTGTTTCGTTTTCCGCCATGCGGTGGTCTTCCAAACCCCTGCCCTGCACGGGTTCGTACTGTTGCCTTCCCGATTGCTTAAGGCGGTCGGCCAACGGATTATGTTTGTCCCGAAGCTCAATCACTTCATCCTTGCGGGTCACGGCCTAGTCGTCGCGCTGTGTAAGCTTGACAGACATCTTCACGTTCGTCCAACACGCGCTTCCTCGTGGGTGGCTAGCTCTTGCGAGGACCGGAATTCCACCGGCTCGGAACGGTCCGCTGGACTTGGCGGACTAAGCGTCAGATAACCCCACTCGCGCTACGGGGCCATTTGACGGTTACCATACGGTGACCACCGATATCGCGACGGTTACCATGGCACTGTTCACCTATAAAGACAGGATGTTCGCAACGATACGGTTGGGGCCATCCGCCCGCGGCTGAATCGACCGGAGACTTTCAGGTCAGCGGGGTTCGCTGGGCTCGAGGTACCAGCCGACGTGGCGAAGCCGCTCGAGGTGGCGTGGAGCCTTTTGCCCGGAAGACGCGTATTCCAGGCTTCGTGGTATAGAACCAACGCACATCTTTCATGAAATGCCAGTACCAATAGCAGGTTGGCCGCCAATTGTTAGACTCGATCGCAAAATTAAGAGCAATTTCGTCTTTCCAGGATTCTTCTTGACAACGGCGGAGAAGGCGCCAATAATAAAATCCATATTTAGATTTGCCGGAGGGGTTGACCGTGTATATTCGCCGCGCCGTTGAGGAAACGGTCAAAAAAATATCCGCCACGTTCCCTGTCCTACTCGTGACAGGTGCCCGCCAAGTGGGAAAAACCACGCTGCTCACCAAGCTTGCCGAACCGGGGCGCAGCTATGTAACACTGGACGACCCCGGCATCCGCCGCATGGCGAAAACCGACCCAGCTTTGTTCCTGCAGCGTTATACACCACCACTTATCATCGATGAAATCCAGTACGCCCCGGAAATCCTGCCGTATATCAAAATGATCGTGGACAGAAGCGGCGAAAAGGGCGGGTTCTGGCTTACAGGCTCGCAGATGTTTCACATGATGAAAAACGTTAGCGAATCGTTGGCCGGGCGCGTGGGGATTGTAAACTTGTACGGGCTTTCCCGTGCCGAGATAAAACGCTACCCATCAGAGCCGTTCACAACCGACAAAGAGCGCCTGCTTGCCCGGATCCGCACCGTACCCAAATCTGGTCTACCGGAAGTTTTTGAGCAAATCTGGAAAGGCTCGATGCCAGCCTTGCGCGGCGACAACCCGCCGAGTCACGCGGGTTTTTACAGCGCCTACATCGACACTTACCTAGGGCGCGATATCCGCGACCTCACTCAAGTGGCAGACGAGATGGCGTTTTTCAACTTCATGACCGTCGCCGCGGCGCGGACAGCGAAGCCTGTCAGGTATGAGGAGATGGCCGCCGAAGTAGGCGTTTCCGCGCCCACGGCAAAGAAATGGCTATCCGTACTCGTGTCGAGCGGCGTCGCCGCTTTGGTACAGCCGTACCATAACAATGCGCTTAAGCGCGTCGTAAAAACGCCGATCCTTCACTTTCTAGACACGGGGATTTGCGCGCACCTGCTCAAGTGGGACAACGCAGAAGTGCTGGAGCGCGGCGCAGCTTCCGGGGCGTTTTTCGAGAGCTACGTGTTCTCGGAGATCTACAAAAGCTACGCGAACGCCGGACTACAGCCGCCTATCTTCTATTATCGCGACCGCGATGCAAAAGAGATCGATCTGCTGATTTACGCAAACGGAACACTCTATCCGGTCGAAATCAAAAAATCTGCCTCCCCGGGAGCGGATGCGGTAAAGCATTTCGGCGTGCTAAAGCCGGTGACGCAGCCGGAGCGGTTCGGCGGCTTGGATGCGCTCAAAACGGAAATAGGAGGTGGAGCGGTAGTCTGCATGGCAAATGACCTTCTGCCTGTTGACCAAAACAACTGGCTTGTTCCCGTATGGCTGATATAGATCTTGACTTTCGCACCGCGAATCCACACTAAATTTCCGCCCCGAAAAAGCATCGAAACCCGCATAAACACTGGGTTTTTGGCATAATTAGGTGCTACCAAATTACCCAAAAACGGCGTGTTATCGTGCGGGAAACGACATCAGAAATCAAAAAGGTGTGCGATAAACGCCAGTATTCGATCGACTCGATTGTATTCGGTGTGATGCGGACCTTCACGCTAGCTCGATTCTTTGGCACACACGGTTTGAGAAGCAGGAGGGATACGCGGTCACCGAAATCCTGGCGCTCCTCATCATCTTCCCATGCTACTCGTCAGGGTGCCCCCTGGGATGGTGGAAAAAGCTGATGGACCAACTGCGGTATCCCAGGGCCCCGGCCTTATATCTCCCTGCCGACGACGGCGGGAGAAACACCCATCGGCTGAAGCTTTGCAGAGTCGAACTCTAAACCTTGGCCAAGGAAATCGGGGTGGAGGTTCGGTAGTACTGTCGGCTCTGAATCGCGATCGGGACGTTGGACCGTCTCATGCCAAGTGGCGAGCAATGCTTTGGGCAGCGTCGACCAGAACTGGTCCCATTTGCTGAGCCCGCTCCAGGGATAGTCTGGCACTTGGTGCCGAAATACCCAAGGCCCCGTGCACCCGGCCCCGGGCATCGACGATGGCCGACGCCACACAACGAGCCCCAATTTCCTGTTCCTCATCATCAATCGCAAACCCACGACTGCGAATTCGGGCCAATTCTGCCTCCAAATCCCGCCACTGTACAAAAGTCCGAGACGTTAAAGTCTCAAGGGACGGTTGAACAAGCCTTAAACGCTCCACAAGGGACGGATTCACGGCCAAGATTGCCTTCCCCACTGCCGTGCAATGCATCGGCGCCCGTCGCCCCACATTGAGCTGCATACGAAGCAGATTTCGGGCATCTACCGTGGCCACGTATATCATGGCCAGATCGTCGGACACGGCTAGATTGACGGATTCCCCAACGGATTCAGCCAATTCCTCCATAGTCGCCTTTGCGGCCCGGTGCAGGGGCCACGACCGAATGGCTCGCCCACCCGTTTCCACCAGCCGAACACCCACGTGATACCTACCCTGTTCGGCATCTTGGCCCACATA
>JAKADJ010000192.1 GCA_021820645.1 Bacillota bacterium | reverse complement strand
AACGACATTGCACCGGCACGAGACCAGGGTTGGCTGACCGCATATATTAGCCCTTACGGCTATCAGCCTGGGCCGAGCACGGTCGTCGGTCAAAAAATCGAGGATGTGTTACCGGATCTACAACGCTGGGTTCGACAAGGAACGGTTAAGGAGGGTATCGACGATGGCGGAGATTAGTTTCTGGGGCGGGGTCGGGGTTATCGGTTCGAGTAAAGTGCTCATCGAACAAGACGGCTGGCGGGTCCTTTTAGATTTCGGGCTCGATTTTAATCCCGGAAGCGGGCTATTTCGCCAGGGGGTGACAATGCGGCCGACGCACCGATTGTTGGACCGGTTGAAGACCGGACAAGTCCCTTTGATTCCTCACATCTATCGGGCGGATGCGGTGCACGGCTATCCGTTAGCGGCGGGAAGCGATGGCAAAACCGCGCTATTTGTAACCCACGGGCATATTGACCATATTGGATTAACCGGGTGGGTGGATCCTGCTATTCCTATCTACTGCTCTCCTGAGACTCGACGCCTAATGGCAGCGTTGGCTACGGCGGGGGATGTGCCGGAAGGCCATTCTCCGACTTTGTTGGAGACGCTTGAAGGAGAGCCCATGACTTTTGGGCCCTTTCAAGTCACACGTTACAGTGTCGACCACGATGTGGTCGGGGCTTCGGGTTATGCTGTTAAAACAGAGGACGGGGTCGTGGCCTTCACGGGCGACATTCGTCTGCATGGACGGCATCCCGAAAAGAGTTTGAATTTCGCGAGACAGGTTCAGGGAGCACGTGCTCTAGTCATCGAGGGAACGACGTTATCTTTTGGATTTCAGACCAGTCAGCGCTCCGAAACAGCCGTGGACGACTTATTTGAAGAGGCGCTGAGGCAAACCCCGGGGGTCGTCTTGATGACGCTGTATCCCCGGAATTTGGAGCGGATTGAAGCGTTTTTGGAGCGGGCGCATAAAATGGGTCGTACCATCTTGTGGCCCAGTGCCGTGGCGATGCTTCTTGAGGCATGGGGTTTATCGGGAATTGCCGAGTGGGATGCGGCGACGTCCATCGACCAGATTCAAAGGGCACCAGCCCAGTATGCCGTGATGGTCTCACCCGATTTTTATCCGTGGCTTTTGGATTTGCCGTTGTCCGGCGCGGTGTTCATCCATGCCAATGGGGAGCCCTTAGGGGTATTCGACCCGAAGTGGGACGTCTTGCAGGACTGGCTGAAATTTCTTCGGGTTCCGTTCTGGTCCATCGGGACCGGAGGTCATGCGAGCCCGGATGACCTGAATCGATTAGTTGAGATAGTGCACCCCGATATTCTCTTCCCGCTACATAGCCAGGAGCCAGATCGCCTGATCCCCCCTCCGGGCGTGATGCGCTGGTTGCCCCAACGCGGAGGGCGGCGCTATGCGTTAGCGGGTCGAAAGTGAGACTGCTGTTCCATTGGGCAGCGGATCCCGGCGCTAAAATGGCACCGCAGCGATCACGAGGGAATCGGGTGTAACTACCGACTCTAAAAATAAAGGGAGGGCTCCAAAGAGCCCCACACCCTTATTTCCCCCATGATTCGAATTCCTTGATGACGGGTTCTGGTTGAGGGACATCCGCAATGTTGTGGACGTCAATGTAACGAATGGTACCCTTTTGATCGATTCCGATTACGGCACGTTCGGCAATGCCTTCGGATCGTAAGACGCCGTAGGATTCTGCCACCTTACCATGCGGCCAAAAATCCGACAACAGTGGGTAATGAAGGTGGCCCAACGAATCCTCCCACGCCGTATTGCAAGGGACCGAGTCGACACTAATACCCAAGACTTGGGTATTCAGCCGGTCAAATTCAGGCAGAGCCTGATTAAAGGCCGGCATTTCGTTGGTTCAGACCGGGGTCCAGGCCAGAGGATAGAACAGTAAGAGGACATTTTTTTGTCCTCGGTAATCGCTCAGCTGAATCACCCGTTGATCCTTGGTGGGTAACTCGAAGTTTGGGGCGACGTCACCCACTTTGAGCGTTTTAGTTGCATTTGCCACGTTAGTCGATCCTCCTCCAAAGAGTCCCTATTGAAAAGGCTCGACTTTACTATATCCCAACAGATCCCATAGTATCCAATCAAGGGGTGTGATTACCTTGACGCTGGTCGCCATCATCGTGGCTCTGTTGGTCGCGGGATTTTTGGCCTTTCGACTCCATGGGGTTCTGAAACCGGGGCCGATGTCCATGGCATTGGAACGGTTTTTTCTAGGAAATCCGGTGCGGCTACGCTATTTTGGCCCGGACCAAGCTCTGGAGCTGATGGGAGACGTCACAAATATGCGGGTACTAGAAGTAGGTGTCGGAATTGGTGTGATTTTGTCTGCTTTGAGGGAGCGTGTGGGATCGTTAGGGTACCTGGCGGGACTCGACATCCAACCGAAGGTTCTTAGTCTGGCAAGACTCCGAATATCGGGAAGAGGAGGCTTGGTGCCCGATCTCCGGCTGGGTACTGCCGAGTCGCTGCCGTGGCCAAGGGATTCGTTCGACTGGGTCGCAATGGTCGCGATGTTGGGTGAACTGCCGCACGCCAAGCGCCCGGGTGCGCTGATGGAAGCCAAGCGTGTGGCAAAGCCCCAAGGCCGAATTTTGATCACGGAGTTTTGGCCCGATCCCCACTACCTAAAGCCATGGCAACTTTTTCAGTACTGCGAGACGGCAGGGCTCCACATCGTTTCCATCAAACGGCACCTGATGCGCTACAGCGTGGTAGTCGAGAAAAAGCCTAAGGTGTTATAATTCCAGGCTGAGCAATGGATAAGGGAGGCTAGCAGGTATGAAACGTGTAGAAAAGCCATGGGGATATGAACTGTGGTGGGCAGTGACTGATAAATATGTGGGTAAGCTCATTCATGTGAATCGGGGACAGGCATTAAGCCTGCAATATCACAACGTAAAACATGAAAGCATGTATGTGGTATCCGGTGAAGCCGTCATCATGGTCGATGGCCAGACACTGACTGTGGGTGTTGGCGATGCGGTCGAGATCCCTCCTTTAACTCACCATCGCCTCACCGCAGTCACCGATGTCGACGTGATGGAAGTGTCGACACCGGAGTTGGACGATGTGGTACGGCTTGAGGATCACTATGGGCGTGAAGGAACTTCGACCCCTTAAGCCGTGACTCTTGGCGCGCGAGCGGTGGGCTAGCCCACCGCTTGATGGATCTTGCGTGCAATCTCGAAGAATGCGTCAGCCGATGCCGAGTGCGGGTTGCTGATGGTGATCGGGATTCCTCGGTCTCCCCCTTGCCGCACGTCCGATTCTAGGGGAATTTGACCGAGCAAGGGTACCTGGAAATCGGACGCCAGCTTTTCCCCGCCACCGGATCCAAACACTTCAAGGCGGTCACCGTGGGGGCAGAGCACGTAGGACATGTTCTCAATAACCCCGACGATTTCTTGTTGCGCGCGTGATGCCACGTCACCGGCCCGATGAGCGACGCTAGCCGCTACTTCTTGTGGCGTCGTGACCAAGACCAGTTTGGCTTTGCGGACTTTCTGTGCAATATCTAACGCCACATCTCCCGTCCCTGGTGGCAAATCCACTAATAGATAATCTAGCTCCGGCCAAGCAACATCACTAAAGAATTGCTGAAGCATTTTTCCTAGCATGGGCCCCCGCCATACGATGGCTTGGCTTTCAGGCACGAACATGCCCATCGATACTAGGGAAATGCCGTGAACGTTCCATGGGACGATCTTTTCCTGTTCGTTCATTTGCGCTTGCCCGCGTGCCCCGAACATGCGGCCCTGGCTAAATCCGTAAATATCCATGTCCATGACGCCTACACGCGCCCCAGAACGGCTAAGCGCAATCGCCAGGTTGGCCGTAATTGTGGACTTTCCGACGCCGCCCTTGCCGCTGGCAATCCCGAGCACAACGGTGGTACTCGCATCGCTCATCATGCCGCGTGCCGCTGCTTGGCCTGGCAAGGGGCCGATTACAGGAGACTTCTTCGTGGGCGGCGCCGACGGTGCCGTAGCCGTTTGGCCGCTGGCCCGCTTGGCTTGGGCGGCCTGGAATGCACGGGAAAACGCTTCACGCCGTTCACTTTCGTTCATCACGCCAAGCGTCACGTGGACTTGGGTCACGTCGGGCAATCTTTTGAGTTCCCTCGTGACATCGGCCGTAATTTGTTGGTGCAAGGGGCAACCCTCGACAGTCAACGCGATATCTACGGTGACATCACCCTGGTCAATCGTCACATCACGCACCATATTGAGTGAGACAATACTTTGATGCAGTTCGGGGTCGTGAACCGCCTCTAGGGCGCCCAAAATCGCTCGTTGATCTAACATTATGCCACCTCAATCTGAATTAGAAACCTAGTAATCGTCGTCCTTCGTCGGTTAGCATATCTGGAGTCCAGGGCGGGTTCCAGACAATGTCCACGTGCGCCCGGTCGACTCCCTCAAGCGTTTCCACCGCCATTTCTGCGGTACGGGCAATGGTATCGTGCATCGGACAACCCGGGGCGGTCAGCGTCATTTGGACGTTCACTTGTCCCTCGTCAACGGAGACGTCGTAAACCAGCCCGAGATCCACCACATTGACGCCTATTTCTGGATCGGAAACCTCTTTGAGAACCTCCAAAACTTGTTCTTTGGTAGGCAACGGCACTGCACTCCTTTCAAGATCTATCAATTCGATATCTGAGCCTTTCACTCAGTATTATACAGCTTTTCAAGGAAAAAAATTTTAGCCGTCGACGGAATTGGAGTAAATTCACGCCGGGCACTCGATACGATAAATAATATTGGGGATGGCTACTACAAGCATGCCTAAGTTGTCGTTTTGGGGGAACACTAGGGAGGACTATTTCAGTGGCAACACCCCTAATTCTGCGGGTGTTATGCGAATCTTTATAGCACGGGGACGTTCGTGTCGACAACGCAACCAACCTCTGCCGGAATCACGCTATCCTTTTCAATGCTACTTACAGGCAGGAGGGAGCGTTATGCACCGTAAAAGTCGACGAGGAGGTCTTTTTGTCCTCATGTGGTGGAGCCTACGCCTGGCGTGGTCGCGTAATAAGGCCAAACGTCGGATGGCGCGTTCGCATATTTGGGCTACGCTGGAAACCCGCTGGCACCACTTAGTCCCGGACACCATCCCAGGCACTGAAACGGGAGTGATTCGCGCGGTATGGTTGGGAGCGGCCTTGGCGTCACGATCGCTGGTGCGCTATCCGGTGTTGCCACGGCGTTTAAAGGTTCGGTTACTGTTAATCGTAAGGGTACTGGGAAAACGCAACGGTAAGGCCCTTATTACCGCGTACTTGGCGTGGGCTTGGCTTTGGGACGTGGCCATGGCCCCCGGTATCCTGTCCACGACCCTACAGCACGAGGGTTAGTGGACAGGATCTCCCGAATTCGACACCCGTCTCGCCGATGGTGGTACAATGGGTAACATCAAGAGAGGGTGCTCGATGATGAGGCGGCCTACAGCACAACAATGGAGACACTTCGGGGTGTGTGCTT
>JAKADJ010000005.1 GCA_021820645.1 Bacillota bacterium | reverse complement strand
GGTTTTTCCTTAGGACCACCGAGAGGTCTTGGAGGGGTCGGGCTGGATGTGTCGGACAGCGATGTCTGGTACACTGAGAGAGATGGGGTAGCGACGGGCGAGCATGACGGTTGTCGTGGTGCCCTCGGTCCCGACCAAATCTACGGAGGCTAATTTTGAGCACAACAGAGTGGACTAAGACCTTACAAAGCCAGAATTATCTCATCGATGAGGATTTAGCCGTGATGGTCGGTTTAGCCGTCGAACTGAATCGGCCGCTTTTAGTGGAAGGCCCCGCTGGCAGTGGCAAGACCCAGTTGGCGTATGCCCTTGCTAGCGCGATGAACCGAGAGCTCATTCGGTTATCCTGTTATGAAGGGCTCGATGCATCTCAAGCCCTCTATGATTGGAATTATCAGCGCCAGTTGTTGGCACTGCGTCAGAATGCTGAGGTCAATCCGTTTAGCGTAGAATTCTTAGTGGAACGTCCATTGTTACGTGCGTTACGTAGTCAGGGGGCTATCCTGTTAATCGACGAAGTGGATCGCAGCGACGAGGGTTTCGAGGCATTACTTCTGGAGTACCTGGCCGATCAACAGATTAGCATTCCCGAGTGGGGCACGGTTAAGGCCACCGCACCCCTCGTCACAGTCTTGACCTCAAATCGTACGAGACCGCTCAGCGACGCCTTGCGCCGACGTTGTTTGTATGCTTATTTGGATTGGCCCAGTCCGGAGCGAGAAACCGAGATTGTTGAGCTTTATGCTCCAAATCTTGAGCGGGATATTCTTCACAAGCTGGTGGACGCGGTGGCCTGCTTGCGGTCTTGGCAACTCGTAAAACCTCCGGGATTGGCAGAGACCATTGATTGGGGAAGAACCCAATCGGTCATGGGAGCGCCGGGATTCACTCGCGATTGGGTGAGTCAGACCTTAGGATGTGTAATTAAAGATGCCATCGACTTGGATACCGTGCGGGGTCGGCTCGACGAATTGGTGCTTGGATGACCGCGAGACATGACAGCGGAGAGGGACTCTCCGCCCCCTAAAGACGCGTCGCGCACCGGGGCTCGTTCTGAGGTCGACGACCAGGACGAGGGCTCCGACGTGTCAGACAGGGTTGGACGTCGGGCCTCCCAGTCCCGGATTGGTCATCCTGAGGTTAAAGGGTGGCCGCATGCCTTGCCGAGTTGGGCCCACAGCATAAGGTCACCCGCGGGAACGTTGCGACGGAGTCGGATTCCAGTTCTAGCCGAGGGGAGCCATACCCTCGATTGGTCTAAAACGCTTAGAGCATGGGCACGACACGGGGAGTCCGGCTGGCCGGTCTATTGGCGCCCTTACTTCCGGCGACCGGGTCGAACGGTCGTGTTGTGGGATGTCTCGGGGTCCATGTCGCATTACGTACCCCTCTACTTACCGTGGCTATACCAATGGGCAAAAACTCCGGAAGTGGGGATCTTTGCCTTTGGCACTCGGGTGGTCGACGTGACGGCTCGTTTTCAGCATCGGCCCTTTGCCGATGTGGCTGAAGCGTTGTCTTCAGTCGACGTGTTTGGAGCCGGAACTGCCATCGGTGACGCGATCGGAATTTGGCAGCATACCTGGGGTCAACGCTGGCTCTCTTCCAGTACCTCGGTCCTGATTGTTTCAGACGGCTGGGACGTCGGGGCACCCGATCTCTTGGCGACCTCTTTGTCCGCATTGCGGTCCCGGGCTCGGCGCATGGCGTGGATTCATCCCTTGATGGCGACGCCGGGGTTTGAACCAAAGACACGTGCTTTGAAAGTGGCCGTGCGTTTTATTGACCTCATGGTGCCAGGGGGAACGCCTAATGCACTACTTGAGCTTCCCCTAAGACTGCGATAGCCTTAACACGTCGCGAAAGTTTGGAAAGGAGAATTTTATGAAACCCGGAGCATTTGAATATCGGAAGGCCACGACCGTGAAGGACGCAGTGGCCTGGCTTCACAGTGATTTAAACAGTAAGATTCTAGCTGGGGGACAAAGTTTGGTGCCGGTGATGAATTTTCGTCTGGCGCATCCCAGCTTGTTAGTAGATATCAACGAGATTGCGGCGCTGCACCAAATCACGTTTAATGCCGATACCGTCACGTTGGGAGCCTTGGTGCGACATCAGGAGATGGCAGAGAGCACAGAGGTGCGAGACCGCTTGCCGTTGTTGGCCGTGACGGCTCGTCACATTGGACATTGGGCCATCCGTAATCGGGGGACGTTAGGGGGCAGTCTTGCCCATGCCGATCCCGCGTCGGAATGGCCAGCGGTCATGGTAGCCCTGGAGGCTCAGATTCAAGTGGAAGGTCCCGATGGAGCCCGTACCATACCGGCATCGGAGTTCTATTTGGGATACTACACCACAGAACTCGCCGCCGATGAGATAGTGACGGCCGTCACTATCTCACGGACACGCCATCGTTTGGGATTTGCCGAAGTGGCACGCCGGCCAGGAGATTTTGCTTTAGCAGGCTCTATTGTCGAGGACTTTGGTGACGGCCAAGGGTCTGTGACATGGTTCGGGGTAGCGGGTAAGCCAGAACGTGTGGTGTTGGCCCTGCCGGAAGAGGAATCGGCCCGGGCTCGAAGTTTTCAGAGCGTGCTTGGTAAACTGAGCCAATTGGATGATGATCGCCATCGTCAGCAACTAGCCGTGACAGTGGCGGAACGTGCCTTTCAACATAGCCGCCTTACGGGTCATGAATATTTAACATTCGAGGGAGGACAAGTCTAGGATGGCGACTAAAACACCGATTCGTTTGACCATCAATCATGAATCCTACGACGTAGAGGTAGAGCCGCGTTGGCTGCTTTCCGATGTTATCCGCCATCAACTCGGCTTAATTGGGACTCACGTCGGATGTGAACAAGGGGTCTGTGGGGCCTGCACCATTTTGGTGGACGGTAAACCCGAGCGCAGTTGTCTGGTCTTCGCGGTGCAGGCGGAAGGCGCCGATATCACTACGGTGGAAGGATTAAGCACCGATCCCCAGCATCTCACAGCGCTCCAAGAATCGTTTCGCGATCATCATGCCCTGCAGTGTGGATATTGTACCTCGGGTATGCTGCTGACGGCGACAGCGCTGCTCAAAAAAGAACCTCATCCCACCGAGGACGCCATTCGGGAAGCGCTATCCGGTAACGTGTGTCGGTGTACGGGATATCAGTTTATTGTGGATGCCATCTTAGCAGTAGCAAATGGATCCAAGGAGGTGCAAGAATGACCGAACAAGCCATGCGACCTCAATTTATGGGCGCTCGGGTCAAGCGGGTGGAAGATCCTCGGTTATTGACGGGGCAAGCACGTTACGTCGACGACATTGAAGTACCGGGGATGCTTGAGGTGGCGTTTGTCCGTTCGCCCCACGCGGCCGCGAAAATCCTCAGCATGGACTTGGAGGCGGCGCGTCACGCGCCTGGCGTGCGTGCGGTCTGGACATTTGAGGATTGCCCGGTGATGCTGTGGCAAAGAGATACGTATGAGGTCGGTCAACCTGTATTGGCTCATGATGAAGTGCGATATGTGGGTGAACCAATCGTGGCGATCATTGCGGAGAATCGATATCTTGCCGAAGATGCAGCAGAACTGGTAACGATTCGCTACGAGACTAAAACGCCAGTCCTGGATATGGTGGATGCGATTGCCGAATCACCGCGCCGCGTGCATCCTGAAGCCCAAAACGTCTTTTTTCACAAGGTCTATGCCTCGAAGGGATTTGACGAGGCATTCAATGCAGCCGAACATCATCTTTCGGAGACGTTTCGGACCACACGTCAAACTGCCGTGACGTTAGAGCCGCGGTGCACCGCAGCAATGTTGGATCCGGCGTCGGGACGGATGACTATTTACGCTTCAACCCAATCGCCGCATCGGGTCCGTAGTGACATGTGCGAGCTCTTGGGCTGGGACGAGAATCAGATACGCGTTATCGTGCCCGAAGTGGGTGGAGGATTCGGCATGAAGGCTAACACCTATCCCGAGGACATCATCGTAGTGTCGGCGGCCCAAAAGTTACGTAAGCCGGTTAAGTGGGTCTCGGACCGGACCGAATCCTTGCTGTCCGACGTGCACGCGCGCGACGACATTCACGAAGCGGAGGTAGCTTTTAATTCCGACGGGAAAATTGTTGGTTTTCGAGATCATTTAATGGCCGATGGAGGCGCATATCCCGCCTATCCATTCTCCGGTGCCGTCGGCGAGACGTCGCTGGCTTCGCGGGTATTAACAGGACCCTATGACATTCCCTATATTGCGACCACCATCGATTGTACGTATTCCAACAAGACACCGCTCGGGGCCTATCGGGGAGTTTGGGGGCCGATTGCGTCGTTTGTGCAAGAGGGTCTGATCGACCGGGTGGCTCGAGCATTAGGGAAAGACCCCGCGGATATTCGACGGATTAACATGATTCGACCCGATCAGTTTCCGTATCGCAACTCGGCCGGCATGGTCTATGACCAAGGGTCGTATGGGGAGTCCATGGAAGAGGCATTGAAGCTTGTCGACTACAAGGAATTTCGACGGCGCCAAGACACACTGCGGCACGAGGGCCGGTATGTGGGGATCGGGATCTCTGTCTTTGTGGAACCTACCGCGATGGCCTCGTCTGAAGCCGGATCTGTGGGGTATGAGTCAGTCTTTATCCGTATTGAGCCCACCGGGAAGGTTACTGCGGCATTTGGACTAGGACCCACTGGGCAAGGGCACGAGACCACCATGGCCCAATTAATTGCGGACCAGGTCGGGGTGAACTTTGAGGATGTCGTGATTTTGCACGGAGATACCGACAGTGCGCCGTTTGGTGGAGGCACTGGGGGCAGTCGATCCGGCCCCATTGGCGGCGGAGCAGCTTTGGTAGCTGGCCGGGAAATGCGTGCCCGTTTGGTTAAATTGGCGGCGCATCTTCTTGAAGCCGGCGAAGAAGATATCGAACTCGGAGCGGGCAAGGCGTGGGTGGCTGGGGTGCCGGATCGTGCGATGACCATCAAAGAGCTGGCGGAAGTTGCCTATACACACGTCAAAAGGATTCCAGAAGGGTTGCCTATTGGGCTCGAACTGGTGGCTCGGTATCAACCGAAGCGTGCCGTCAGCTTCTCGAACGGGACCCATATAGCCGAGGTGGAGGTAGACGTTCTATCGGGATTGATTCGGGTCCTCAACTATGTGGTGGTTAACGATTGCGGACGCCTTATCAATCCGATGATTGTCGAAGGCCAGATCCAAGGTGGAGTGGCGCAAGGGATTGGTAGCGCCTTTTTGGAGTCCCTGCGCTACGATGAACACGGTCAGCTGGTCACGACGTCCTTAATGGACTATCTATTGCCAGAAGCCACCGAAGTCCCGCGGATAACAACGCGACACCTAGTGACCCCATCTGAAGGAGAAGGGGGGATCAAGGGGATGGGGGAAGGTTCCTTGATCGGGGCACCAGCGGCTTTGGTCAATGCGGTCTCGGATGCCTTGGCACCATTTGGTGCGATGGTACGTCAACTACCCGTGCTACCGAACGATGTGCTAGACTGGGTTAACGCGTAAAGCAGAGCGGCGATGGCTTAGTGGTTGGGTGAAGAGGGGTTCGGTCGGCGTGAGAGCCGAACGAGCCCCTCTTATTGGATGTGTTCCATCCGGTGGCCAAGTTGTTATAATCAGAAAACAGGGGGTGGCCTATGAAACCAGAGGACCTTTTACGAATGCGGACCTGGGGAGATTTTACGCTTCATCCCGATGGAACTCGGGCCTTTGTGGTCGAATCAGGGATCGATGCGGAAGAAAACCGGGCGACAGCAACCATTGTGCAATGGCACTGGAATGAGGGGATGTGGCAAGCAGGTCGTCCTTTCACCAGAGGCCCTCGCGATGCCCATCCGGCGGTATCCCCAGACGGACGATGGTTGGGATTTCTCGCAGCCCGGGCCGAGGGCCCGCACCAAGTTTGGGTGATGCCCAGTGACGGAGGAGAAGCACGTCAGGTAACGCATCTGAAGGGAGGGGTGAAAGACTTTACGTGGCATCCCAATAGCCTAGTCCTCGCATTGGTGGCCCCAGTCGATCATGGGCTCCTAGAATTTTCTTTGGAATCCGGCGAAAAAAAGCGGGGGCGAGCCCCAATGCCCGATGTGAGGGTCATCGATCGGCAGTTTTACAAATTAGATGGAGCGGGATTTTTCGGACCGAATACGGATCAATTAGTGCTCCTACATATTGCGTCGGAACAGGTTGAATTGTTATCCGGAGGCACCCTATCCTATGCTAATCCCCAGTTTTCTTCAGACGGCAGCCGTCTCTACTATCTGCGGTCGAATCCTGAAGACCCGTTGACCAATCCAGGAGAACGGGATCTGTGGCAATACGAACTGAAGGGCAGACGGCACCAAAGGCTCACTGATTGGCATTGGATTCTACAAGACTATCGGTGGAACGGCAACGACTCGGGCTGTGCGGTCGTGATCAGTAAGCCCGATGACTGGGGGTATGGGAATACCGAACTTTGGTATTGGGATGGGGCCACTCGCATCCCCTTGTCACATTCATTGGATCGTCCCCTAGGCGATAGTGCGGTCACTGATATTCCGGTTTCTGGGCCTACCCGGCCGATCTTTTCGCCCGATCAACAGACGATCTACGGATTGGTTTCGTCAGAAGGCACGGTGCATTTGTGGGCTTTTCCCCTAAACCAGGCCAAGTCACCTTGTGCACTGACGCGGGGCGACTTGATGCTCTATGGTTTTGCCATGTCCAGCCAACATTGGATGGTAGGCATCGCGGATGCGGTGCACCCGTCAGGAATCGGCGGATTCGAAAAATTCGAGCCCACAGCTGACATACAGGTCGAGTGGACGCCGGTACCGTGGGACTTCAGTGAGATCCCCGCGGCGCAAGAATTTTGGGCGACCAGCGATGATGGGACTCGCGTGCAGGCGTGGGTGCTAAGGCCCCAAGGCCAAGGGCCCTGGCCTACGATTTTGGAGATTCATGGTGGCCCGATGATGATGTATGGATGGCGTTATGTGATGGAGTTTCATTGGCTCCTCTGCCAAGGCTACGCCGTTGTGTATTCCAACCCGAGGGGTTCGGTGGGCTACGGGAAAGACTTTTGTGGATGCATAATCGGGAATTGGGGCGACCGCGATTATGCGGATCTAAGCGCCGTCCTGGATCAGGCTCTCGAACGTTTCCCGGAGCTGGATGCGACGCGCTTAGGGGTTGCAGGCGGCAGCTACGGGGGATTCATGGTGAACTGGATGCTGGGGCATACCGACCGTTTCCGGGCTGCGATTACGATGCGATCGGTGGTCAACCGGTTTAGCGCCATGGGCTCAAGTGATATGGGATGGCTGCGTGTGCCCCAGTATGGTACCAAGCCCTGGTGGGAAGAGCCAGAACCGTATTGGAACCAGTCGCCACTGAAATATGCCAGTGCGATCCGTACGCCGCTCTTAATTGAACATCAAGCCGACGACCAGCGACTCCCTGTGGAGCAAGGAGAGCAGCTCTATAGTGCCTTGAAATACATGGGACAAGAGGTACGCATGGTTATCTATCCCGGTGAATCCCACGGGATGAGTCGTAGCGGAAAGCCCCTGAATAGGATTCATCGACTGCAGACCCATGCCGCGTGGTGGAGGAAATACTTGTCGGTTGACAACGGATAAGAGAACGTCGAGGTGTCCTCAGTGATCTTAATGGTTCTCAGCGTGGTAGGGAGTGTCGGATTCGCTTTAAGCGGGGCCTTGGTTGGACTGGAGCAGGAGTATGATGTATTTGGAGTGCTAGTCCTAGGCTTGGTTACAGCGTTTGGCGGAGGCATTATCCGTAACCTCATCGTAGGGATTCCAGTAGCGGAGATTTGGCATCAGGGGGCACCGTTTGTTGCGGCGCTGGTTGCCATGATTCTGGCTATGGTGCTGCCCATTACTTGGAGTCACTATGGCAAGACACCGATCCTCGTGTTCGACGCGGTAGGGTTGGCAACGTTCGCGGTAGAAGGGGCTCTTTATGCGGTGGATGTACATGCGCCGCTGGGCGCGATAGTTGCGGCGGCGACTATCACCGGAATTGGAGGCGGGATTGTGCGAGACGTCCTCGCGCAAAGAAAGCCAATGGTATTACGTGATGAAATTTATGCCGCATGGGCTCTCTTAGCTGGATTGGCGGTAGGTCTAGGATTGGTGAATCCCCATCGGGCGTGGCAAGTCTATGGGGTTATTCTTGCGGTATTCTTGTTACGGTTCTTGTCGGTAAGATTGCGATGGCGATTACCGCGGGGACCAAAACCGCCATCGCTAGGGCACAACATGGAGTCATCGGGTGGATGAGGTGGGCTCCGGAACGGTTTAACGATCGGTCGACGGTGGTGGACTATTTAAGATAAAATGGGCAAAGACTCATGAAGATAAGCTCGATGATTCAAGCACAAGGGGGATTTTAAAAACGTGTCACATCCGTATCTAGTCCCGGCGTTATTCGCGGGGTTGATCCAAGGCATAGTGGAATGGCTGCCGGTTAGCAGTAAAACGATGATTACGATCTACTTCACCATCCTCGGAATCAAGGTGCAAAATGCCTATGATCTGGGGCTAATCGCGAACTTTGGGTCATTTTTTGCTGCTGTGTCCTATTTCCGTCGTGAGGTTTGGGAGACCTTAAAGGCTTTAGGACATCCCTTTAGTAGTGAACCCTATGCCAAACTGCTCCGATTTTTGTTTGTCGGCACCTTGGCCACCGGGGTGATTGGGATCCCGATTTACATCGCGGTGCGGCATACTTTTAGCTCAATCGGTGGGTCGGTCGCCATGATCGTGATTGGGATCTTGTTGTTATTTACCGGGACGCTGATGCGTCGTAAGGAAAAAATGATGAGTCAAGCACAGGTTCTCGATGCCCCACCTAAGGATCCGACGCTAGGAGCAGCGGTCTTAACGGGCGCGATGCAAGGCCTCGCCGCGTTGCCCGGCATTAGCCGCAGTGGCATGACCATTACCCCTTTACTGTGGATGGGATTTAATGGGGAAGAATCTATTCGTTTATCCTTTATGTTGGATGTCTTAGCGTTAGTGGGCGCTGGGGTGGTTCCTCTGGTGATTGGCAGCGGTGGTCAATCGGCTGTAGCTCAATTTGGGCTTGGTACGACGATCTTAATGGTAGCCGTAGCTGCCGTAGTATCTTTTCTGGC
Organism: Bacillota bacterium; assembly: GCA_021820645.1. Next base: position 16,481 of record JAKADJ010000005.1, on the reverse strand, counting down.
TATCAATGTGGTACTTAACCTAGCCAAAAAACTCAGAACATCAACTGTGACTTACGTGATCGCCGGTATCACTCTCGTGGTGGCGATTGCCGCCGTGATGGGTCTTTAAACGCCCGATTGCGCTTCATAGCCAACGACGCACCCGGTGTTTATAGTCTCGATAGGGGTCACCGAATTTTGATTGAAGGTACCGTTCTTCACGCATGATGACTCCTTTCGTCATAACAATGATGACGGGAACCAGCATGATCCATAACCATGAGGTGGAGAAGATTAAGCCGAGACCGATTTGCACCATAACCATCGAGAGGTACAACGGGTTTCGGGTGTACCGGTACGGTCCGGTTTCGACGATGGCCATGGTCGGGCGATTCGGATCGACAGGCGTGCCTGCGCGATGTAGGGCACTTAGACCCCAGCCAGCGACGAAGACCGCGAGCAAGACGAAGCCAAAGCCAATGGCGTTACGCACCACCGGGTTAATAGGAACGAACGGGATCGGGAATACCCAGTTCATGAGAAACCCCAACCCAATACTCAGAGCAAAGATTAAGGGTGGGGGAGCCATAACGCCCGGGCGATCAGCTACCATATTGGTATCCTCCGAATTTGTTATCAAACGGGCCGTAAGTCCCTGAATGAGGCATGGGGAGCGACCCTATCGCTGCCACCAATCGGTCCGCCAGAATTTGGCGTGGAACACCGCCGGTCAGGGTCAGTATACCACGCCATATTTGGGGATTTTCAAGAAGTCTAGCCGCGCCCGTAGACAGGAGCGAGAAAGGCAGCCCCACCTCGGGCTGCCCTTCCTATTCGATGACGCCGGCCTATTCTTGGATGGTGACTTTGGTCATGTGGTTGCCTTGCTTAATGGCGTCTACCACTTCAAGGCCTTCGACGACTCGACCAAACACGGTATGGACACCGTCCAGGTGTTTTTGGGGACTGTGGCATATGAAGAATTGGCTTCCCCCCGTATCCTTTCCGGCATGGGCCATGGATAACGATCCGCGCTCGTGCTTGTGTGGGTTACCCTCCGTTTCACACTTGATGGTGTATCCGGGACCTCCGGTTCCATTGCCCTTAGGATCCCCACCTTGAATAACAAAATTGGGAATGACTCGGTGAAAAGTGAGGCCATCGTAAAATCCGGAGTTGGCTAGTTTGGCGAAGTTGGCCACGGTACCTGGGGCTTCGTTGGGATATAGCTCTACGACCATCGTGCCTTGTTCAGTCTCAATAATGGCTTGCATCGTGTACCTCCTCTAGTTGTTTAGCACCAAGTTGGCGCTCGTGATATAAGTTTTTAGCCAATGCCCATTCGGATGCGGTTAAGGGCTCTGGACGTAAGTCATAGAGTTCTTGATGACCGGACACCAAAGCCCTTTGAACCCTATCCAGGGTAACCGCAGATTGGCCAGGTAACTGGTTAATAGCGGTCACGGCCCGAGGATCGAGCCGTAAATCAGAACCAGCCCGCTCATAAAATTCTTGGAGTACCTCTGTTGTATGGATTGGATCTTGGTGCACTAAGACCATGCCGGAAACTAAGGAAAATCCTTGGCGAATGGCTTGCGCAATGCCCGCAATCTTTTTGCCGTTGGCGACCAAATCGAATGGCCCTTCGCAATAGGACCCTACGGCCCGGCCGAATTCGGCCGGGATCCCGAGGCCCTGAAGACCCCGTATGGTTCCTGCCGAGAGCTCACGAAAGTTTTTCTCCCAAACCGTCAAGTCGCGGCACGGACGGGCCACTCCAAAACTTAGGCAGGTCGCATCGAGAAGCACGGCGGATCCGCCACCGATCCGGACGAACACCGGATATCCCAGTGATTGTAGCCACGCGACCGCGTCGGACAGGTGGCGAAGCCGCTGATCCTTCGGGCCCAATAAGACATAGGGACTTTGACGGCGGACGATGACCACCCACTCGTCACGTTCGGCGGCGGTTTTCGATACCACTTCGGGCAACACCGGGGATAGCGCTAGTGCCTGCTGGTCATTGAATTCTACCAACCTTACTGATTTTCCCACGACAGCAAGCCCCCAAGCTTCAAAGTGGTTCATACGGTGTTCTATGGTAGACCACTCTTAGCAAAAAGGAAAGCGATGGGAGGCATTTTTGAGAGATGGAGCTCCTCGGACACTGGATTGGGGGCCTCTTGAGGCCGGTGTAACGTATCTGCGCTGTGGTGGATTCGCAATCGGTATCGACCACAGTACTCCGTGATAACATCGACGCTACCCGGACATGACATATTGGGTACCCGCTTACCTAAAATAGTGTAGACTCTCATTACTTGGAACCATCATGGATAGAGCGCTGGAGGAATCACCATGTGGACACGGCGAGATAAGGTTCTGGTATCCATTGTGGGTGTGATGTTGGTGGTCCTTTTGAGTGTTAGACTCTACCCCGTCGTTGTCTATGACGGAGGGACTCTGCATCAAAAACTTCACTGGATCGTCTATGGCTATGATCGGGTATGGTATCGCAATCGTACCTATGTATCGCCCAGCAAACCTATGAGCTTCACCCAATTAGAAAAAACTTATGGGGATGGAGAGAAATTTATCCCTACGGGAGCTACCGTGATTGGGCTCCCCGTGTATGCCACGGCGAGCGACTTAAGCTTCCAAAAGCGCCAGCATGTATCCCCTACGCTGTTATTCCTCAAAAAGGCCAATGGGAGCTTCATCGTCTATTCCTTGAGTGGGGGACCATAGAGATCGTGAGTCCATTGGGCGACATCGCGGGAGCGCCAAATGTCTCGTCAAACGCTGAGCGGGCCGTCAAGCCCGCTAGAGGTGATACCGGGTAAAGGTTTGTGATACAATTTTTCCATGAGGGCTAGGGGGCGGTGGGAATGACGTCGGAGAGCGTTTTGCGGGAACGAGGTCTTCGGGTTACCCCGCAACGCCGTGCGGTACTGCAATATTTTCTGATTCACCAGGGAGAACACCAGACTGCTGATGGAATTTGGACCGCAATCCAGGAGGTGTCTCCGGAGATTGCGCGAGGCACGGTGTATAAGGCACTGCACGACCTCATTAATGCGCATGTTCTGGAGCAAATCCCCACACTCTCGGGTGGGGATCTTTATGGGCTACGGTTAACCCCGCATCATCACTTCGTGTGTCTCTCGTGTGGACGGGTTGATGATTTACCCGCGAGCTTTCATCCCGAGATTGCACATCCGGACATAGATTCAGTCGCGTCTATTACGACGATCGACGTGGTGTTTCGAGGGGTTTGTCACCAATGTAGCCTCGTCCACTCGTCATGACAAGCGCCGGGCGCTTGGGTCGCCTGTTATGGAGACTGGCCGCCGGGATTTGGCTCGGTAGTTTGGTGTTCTTTTCTTTGGTGGTCACCCAAGTGGCGTTTCGGGCGCTGCCGACGGCGGCGACCACAAAATTTCTGACAGCGATTTTCCCCGTATACTATACGTTTGAAATCTGGGCGGGAGGCGCCGCACTGCTTGGAGTGGTCTGGGCGCTTGTGCGGGGCAAAATGCCGCGTGGATGGCTCGTGATGGTGCTGACCCTCGCGGCATGGGTTCTCGTACTCTGGGCCGATCATGTCTTAGGCTTAATGCATCAACTGAGTCCGACGTCTGCCGTCTTTCATCGACTGCATCAGGAATCTGTGACGGCTGACGGTCTGGTTGGGGTTTTCCTCATTGTCGGCGTGCTGCTGGACAGTTGGAGATGAAGCCCGTATCATGGATTGCCGACCCAGGACTGTTGGTCAAGGTGGCTTCCGAGCCACTGGCTTTACCGGGCGATTTACAACGCAGAGTTGAAGCGCATTGGGATGAAATGAGGCGGCACCATCCTCATTTTTTTCGTGGGCCGGTGCTCTCGTTGAATTCGGTCCAACGATGTCAAGAAGGCTGGTTCCTGACGACACAATTTACAGATTTCGCGCATTATCTCTATAGCCGGGAACATCTGGGATTGGCAGATCCCTATCGGGTACGCGTGGTCTTTGCTGCAGCGTTAGTGGTGTCGAGCGATCGCCAACTACTGGCGGGGGTGATGGGTGCAAATACGGCACGGCCCCATTGGCTTCAGTCGATCGGGGGGGCTGCTACGTGGGACGATGTGGAGGACGGATGGTTGCACCCAGCACAATCGGCTGCGAAAGAATTTCGCGAGGAAACCGGAATCGCGGTTGAAGAGCTGTCCCTTGCAAAGGAACCGGAAATCCTCGGTTGTACGGTGGACCACAATGGTTCTGTCGCGATTGGGGTAGGCTACTTGTCACGACTCTCGACGCGAGAACTGCTCGCGGCCATTGACCAAACCTGGCCAGAACGATCGGATCCCGAACTGGACCGCGTGGTCGCCGTCGATCTCGGGGCCCGTGGGGTGAGATGGCTTCGGAACGAAACCTACAAGTCGGTGCGGTATCTAGAACGAATGGTTCGCGAATTGGAAGATTGGGGGATTTAGCATGGGCTTACATATCGGGGATTCTGCACCGGACTTCTCGGCCAGGGACCAGGCTGATGTCGTCTGGACGCTCGATTCCAGCGGCAATCCGTTCACACTCTTAACCTTTTGGAAGACCTCTTGTAGTGCCTGCCAAACGACATTTCCCTACTTGGCACGGATAGCCGAGGGCTATCCTAAGCTGGTCACAGTTATTGGTGTGGTACAAGACGCCAGTGCTGAGGCGGGAGCAGCACTGGCCAACGAGTGGGGTGCACACTTTCCCATTATATCGGACCGACACCCGTTTCCGATCTCGCGCGCCTATGATCCCACCGTGACCCCCACGATGTATTTCATCGATAATGACCGCAAGCGGATTGTCGCGCGATATCAGGCGTGTGTTAAAGCGGATCTCAATGAACTGTCCGGCCGTATCGCAGAATTTGGATCGGTACCGGCGATTGTGGTAGCACCTGAGGGAGACGGCAATCCGGCTTGGACACCAGGCTGAACCACGTTACAACACGACTGAGGATCAGTCGTGACGTAATAAGGCTTGGCGCATACGGGCCAGGGCGTCATCTAAGGTGACAAAAGGTACCGTGAGTGACAATCGCAACCACCCCTCGCCCTGAGCGCCATAAGCCGATCCTGGAGTCAGTGCGACGTCGGCCTTTTCGATGAAGAAACTGGCGGCTTGGCCGGAGGACATACCCGACGGAGTCCGGAACCATAGATAAAACGTGGATTGGGGAATTTCGCCGAGGAGTCCCATGGCTCGGATTTCTCGGACCGCAAGATTCCGGCGTTTTTCGTAGATGGTGTTAAGACCACGGATGAAGGAATCCGGATCCTCTTGGAGAACCGCCACGGCGGCCTCTTGGACCACGGTAAATGGCCCTGAATCGAGGTGGCTTTTTACCTGTCCGAGTGCATGGACTGCCGAACGTCTACCGACAGCTGCGGCTACCCGCCAGCCCGTCATGTTAAACGACTTGGAGAGTGAGTAGAATTCGATCGCGACTTCATCGGCCCCGGGTATACTGAGCACCGACTCAGGCCGATACCCCTCAAAACCAATATCCGCGTATGCCAGATCACTACATAACAAAATGTCGTACTGCCGACAGATGGAGACCGCCTCTTCATAAAATGCGCGGGGGGCGACGGCACCGGTCGGGTTGTTGGGATAGTTGACCCAGAGGAGTTTAGCCTGACTTAAAATGGCGGGGTCGAGTGCCGCCAAGTTCGGTAAGAAGTGATTTTCCTGGGTTAAGGGCAAACGATAAACTGTGGCACCCGCGAATTCGGCTTGCGCTGCATACACTGGATAGGCGGGGTCTGGAACCAAAACCAGGTCTCCGGGTTCGGCGTATGCCCACGTCAGATGGGCCAGGCCTTCTTTGGATCCAATGAGCGCGACGACCTGAGAATCTCGGTCGAGGTGCACATTAAAGCGATCGCGATAGCGGTCGGCAACGGCTTGACGGAATCTCCGGCTACCCAGAGACTCGGGATATCGATGGGTGATCGCATCCTCAACCGTACGCTTGAGCGCCCCAACAGCGGCCGGGGCGCTCGGCATATCGGGATCCCCAATGCCTAAATTGATGATGTCATGGCCCTCGGCACGTTTTTTTTGAACCAACTGATCCAATGCCAAAAATAGGTAGGGGGGGAGTTGGTTTACCCGTTTTGCCGTGTGCATTTACGACCCTCCTGCTTACACTAATCGAATGTGGTACTCTTTGAGCCACGCGTTGGCTTGAATAAAGAAGGCGAAGAGTTGTGCATTACCCATCAATTGACCAAACCACGGAATCTGGTCTCCCTCCGGCCCCCGCGCGATGACCTTTTGCAAATGCTGGACATTAACAAGGGGCAACAGGGGGCTTGTCGTGTCGTGTAGGATCTCCTCGAGGCCGTGGCGCATGGCTTGGAAATAAGAAGGATTGGGCGTCGAAGGATAGGGGCTTTTTTGCCGCATGATGACGTCGTCCGGTAAGAGCCCGCGCATCGCTTGACGCAACACGCCTTTGGCCGTATTTTGATAATTTTTCCATTCCCAAGGAATGTTCCACACGTACTCGACGAGTCGATGGTCACAGAATGGCACCCGCACCTCAAGCCCGGTGGCCATGGTCATGCGATCCTTGCGGTCGAGCAAGGTGGGTAAGAAACGCGTGATGCTGAGATAGGAGATCTCGCGAATGCGCGCTGCGAAATGAGATTCTCCAGGCAGTCGTGGAACTTCGTCAAGAGCTTCTTGATAACGACGCGCAACATAGGATTCGGGGCGAATCTGGTGGATCAGATCCGGGGCCAGGGTGGCGACGCGATCCTTCAGCCGTCGTGCCCACGGAAATGTGTTGGCGGCGATGGCGTCGGGATGATGGAACCAGGGATACCCTCCGAATATCTCGTCGGCGGCTTCTCCTGACAACCCGACCGTTGCCGACTTTTTGATCTCGCGACTAAAGAGCAATAGCGAGGTGTCGACATCGGCCATCCCTGGTAAATCACGGGCTCGCATGGCGGGCAAAAGATACTCGTAGAGCTCAGGGGTGTCGACTACAACTCGATGATGCTGGGTGCCAAGGGTCTCCGATACTTTTTCCACCCAGGGGGCATCTAAGTTGGTTTGGAACTTAGTGGCCTTAAAGTAACGCTCCATGTCTACAAAATCGATCGAGTATGTGTGAAGTGGCTCACGACCCATAACCTGAAAGGCATCGGCTGCAATGGCACTGACGATACTGGAATCGAGACCCCCTGAAAGCAGGGTAACGACCGGGACATCGGCCACGAGTTGGCGAGTCACAGCATCTTTGACTAAATCGCGCACGGTCTCTTGGGTGGTCTCCCAGGAGTCCGGATGAGGATCCGAGGTCAAGGTCCAATAGGGGGCAATTTTTAATTGGCGCGGCGCTGCCATAAAATAGTAACCGGCACGGAGTTCATGAATCCCCCGAAAGACCCCGTGTCCTGGCGTTTTGGCGGGGCCGATGGCGAACACTTCGGCGAGACCTTCGGCATCGACTTCGGCATGCATGGCGGGATGCGCCAAAATGCCTTTAATTTCCGATGCAAACAATATGCTGTCACCCTGTTTTGCATAAAACAGGGGTTTGACGCCGAGTCGGTCTCGTGCCATAAAGAGGGACTGGTCGGCACTGTCCCATATCGCGAACGCGAAAATGCCATTGAATCGGGAGACGCAGTCCACTCCCCAGGCCACATACGACATGAGGAGGACCTCGGTGTCTGATCGGGATCGAAACCGGTACCCAGCCGTTTCCAGGTCGTGGCGGAGTTCTTGAAAGTTATACAGTTCTCCGTTGTAGACAATGGTGTAGACATGGTTACCAAGCCGACTTGACATGGGCTGCATCCCGCCCTCGGGGTCTATCACCACGAGACGGCGATGGCCCAAGCCAGCGTGCGTGGAGACCCAGGTGCCACTCCCATCAGGTCCGCGGCAGGTTAACGGGGACACCATTGCATCCAATGCAGACTGGCGAGTCGTGAGATTGGCGTCAAAATCGATCCATCCAGCGATACCACACATACATAAATCCCTCCTGACATAGTGCCAGACCGACTGTGGGGTCCAGTACCCATACCCTATGTCGGGAGGGGCCGAGTGTGTGCGGTATTGTGGGCGGTAATATCAGGAAGTCTCCTACACGAAGAGCGTGACTTGAGCCCCATGCGGGTTAACCCAGATCTTTATCACCGGATATTGCACTCCGGGCTCTTCAAGGAATTCGATGGCAAGATCGTTGTTGGCATAGAGGTGCTGAATGCGCATGATTTCTTCGCGGGTGATGTCGTTGACCTCGACGCTGCGACCCATACCCGGTAATGACACCGGCATAAACGTACGTTTGGATACTTGGATGACTTGCATGGCACACTACCTCTCTGTGGTTTCGTGTTGCATGGAGTTATCCCCCGATGTGAGACATCTCGATTTTGGGCAATCCCGGCGTCAATGAGCGGCGGAGCTCTGAATAATGATCGTCGCGACCGGCCCAGAGATAACGTAGGTGTTCTTGGATTTCGTCATCGCTGGCGGATCCGCGGACTAAAGAACGCAGGTCGTCGCCGTGCGTACCAAAGAGGCAGGTGACTAATTGTCCTTCGGGCGATAAACGGGCCCGAGTACAATGCTGGCAAAAAGGACGGGTCACAGACGTGATGATGCCAATTTCCCCTTGTCCGTCTAGATATCGATAGCGTGAGGCCACATCGCCTAGATGCTTGGGTGGTACCGGTTCGAGAGGCCACTCTTGATGAATGAGACGGACGATTTCCTCACCGGGCACCACATCTTCGAGGCGCCACCCGTTGGTGTTGCCGACATCCATGAACTCAATAAACCGGAGGATGACTCGACGGTCGCGGAAGTATGCGGCCATTGGCAGGATCGCTGTGTCGTTGAGACCCTTTTTGACCACCATATTAATCTTTACGGGACCAAGTCCCGCATCGAGCGCTGCATCCACGGCCAGAAGAACCTTCTGAACCGGAAAATCGACGTCGTTCATCCGTTGAAACAAGGCGTCGTCGATGGCATCGAGGCTGATCGTGACCCGTTGTAACCCGGCCGCTTTTAAGGCTTTTGCCCGATCCGGGGTTAAAAGTGAACCATTGGTGGTCATGGCAAGGTCCTCTAGGCCCTCCAGGTGAGCCAGGTCTTGGATTAGCGTGTCAAGGTTTTTTCTTACTAAGGGCTCGCCTCCCGTCAGACGAATTTTCCGGACCCCGAGTGACACAAAAATTCGGGCCAATCGCGTAATTTCATCGAAGGTCAAAAGCTCTGAGCGTGGTAAAAATTGAAATTGGCTCCCGAAGACCTCTTTGGGCATGCAATATACGCATCGGAAGTTACAGCGGTCGGTGACCGAGATCCGTAGATCCGAAAGAGCGCGTCGCCGTCGGTCTTGCACAACCGGCGTGGGCTGGGTTGGTATAGTCGACATAAAAATTAATTCACCTCCGCTAGCTCAAAACCCCTTCCAATAATTGCATGTGGACGGTGATTCCCGCTATTCTTATAGTATAGCAAGACTTTTATCAGGAACTGTAACCTCCTTCATATGAGCGGCGTTTCCTTAGGTAAGAGAGTCCCAGAGGTGACCACCAATGAAAGCTATCATTTCCCTAATTCTATCGTTAGCCGTCGTGGGCTTGAGTGCTATGCACATGTTAATCCACCCTGTGATCCATCCCACCACGTCGGCCGCCAGCACACAACCTAAACCCAAGACCAAACCTCTTGTCCATCATACAGGAACCGCGCTACCACGAGCGTCTAATTTGCCCACGATTGGACGACCTAACTTAGATAGCATGGCAAATCAAGGGCTGCTTTATGGGATTCAGGGTAGCAGTCGACGCGGAACTCCTATGGTGATCCTGTTTGTGTCTCGAGCCCCTAACGCGCCCCGCCATCTTATCATCCAGCACTGGCCATCTCTGCGATTTGCCGCCGTGGCCAGCGGCTCAACGCTCTCCAACATATTGGGCGCCGGATTTCATTCGAAAATTCACTGGATCAGGATCGACTCGACGCTCTTGGTCAAGTAGCATTCACGAGCTCAACAGGCTATGATATAGGCCAGGCTATCGCCTAAATTTTGCCCTGGCGTGAGTGGAGGCGGGAAACGGTGTTAAAAGTTGCCGTGATTATGGGGAGTCGTTCGGATTGGGAGGTCATGCAACACGCAGCGGGGGTGTTAGCGCAACTCGACGTAACATATGACACCCACATTGTGTCGGCGCATCGGACGCCGGACAAAATGTTTACGTTTGCGGAATCTGCCGCAAACTCGGGGTATGGCGTGATTATCGCGGGTGCTGGAGGCGCGGCTCACTTGCCGGGCATGACGGCGGCTAAAACCGTGTTGCCAGTGATTGGGGTGCCGGTTCCCAGTCAGTACTTAAAGGGTCTCGACTCGTTGTTGTCGATCGTACAAATGCCTGGCGGTGTTCCGGTGGCGACCGTGGCCATTGGGGTCGCAGGAGCTCGCAACGCGGGGCTTTTAGCTGCCGAGATTTTGGCGCTTCATGATGACAGTCTCACACACCGACTGGTGGCGTACCGAGAAGCCATGCGGCGAGAAGTCGAAGATGGGGAGGTGCCCTGGTGAAACCGATTCCTAGCGGATCGACCATTGGAATCTTGGGGGGAGGACAATTGGGCCGGTATCTGGTGATCGCGGCTCAACATCTAGGCTATCGAGTGATGGTGCTCGACCCTGATCCGGGCTGTCCAGCGGGCCAAGTGGGGGCACAATTATTGGTTGGGGCCTATGATGATCCGAGCCTCATCCAGCAAATGGCCGAGCACTGCGTGGTTGTCACTTATGAGTTTGAAAATGTACCAACCAGCGCAATCAAGCAACTGGTCGCGGCGGGGATTCCCGTAAGACCTGGTTTGAAGGCGCTTGAAGTGGCCCAGAATCGGGTGCAAGAGAAGACCTGGTGCCGTAATTTAGGAATTCCGACGGCGCCTTTTTATCCTGTGGCGAATCATGAGGACTTTTTGAAAGCCATTGAAGATTTGGGCTGTCCCATTCTATTCAAAACGGCATCGGGGGGATATGACGGCAAAGGTCAACGTCTACTGCGGGATTTGAGGGACAGTGATTCGGTCTGGGCCGATCTCGGTGCGGGGCGCATCCCCTTGATTGCCGAGGGCTGGATCGCTTTTACGATGGAAGTCGCCATCATCGTGTCCCGATCGGTGGATGGCGATGTGACGTATTTCCCGGTGGTTAAAAATGTTCATGACCAGGGCATCTTGGATCTGACTGTAGCTCCCGCTCCGGTAACGGACGACGTGCGACGCACGGCGGAAGAGTATGCGGGAAGGCTAGCCGAGGCCCTGGAGCTGGTGGGTATTCTGGCGGTCGAGTTTTTTGTTGACTCCGACGGCAAGCTCTTGGTCAATGAAATGGCACCACGTCCTCATAATTCGGGCCATTATACCTTGGAGGCCACGTCCGTCTCGCAATTCGAACAGCAGATCCGTGCCGTGACGGAATTACCCTTGGCGTATCCAACCCTGTTGCATCCAGCGGCGATGGTTAATCTCTTGGGTCACCTCTGGGCCAATACGGAGGGTGCCTTGCCGCTAGAACGGGCGCTCGCGGTTACTGGCAGTCACGTCTATCTTTATGGCAAAAAAAAGCCACGGGTCGGACGCAAGATGGGGCATATTACGGTGGTGGCCGAGTCTCCCGAAAGGGCAGTGGAACGGGCTCTAAAAGCACGTCATGGGGTAGACCTGAATGTTGCGGAACGAGATGGCTTGGATTATTTGGGCCGTGTGTGATGGACCACAAAGAGCTTTGGATGCGGGAAACGGATCGCGATCATCGAGACGACTATCGCCGCTGGCTTTGGTTGGCGGATGAGCCCGATGCGGTGACTGCCTACTGGGGTCAAGGAGTCTTATGGGCCTTCGGCGTAGGAGAAGAGATGGTCGCCGCGGCATTGATGCTGTCTTCTGAGCACGGGACGGAGTTGATGGTGGAGATTAAGAATATTGCGGTGGCCCCGTTGTGGCAGGGGCATGGCATCGGGCACCGGGTGATCAGTGATTTAGTCGAATACTATCGCGTCCGGGGATATCGAACCATGGTGGTGAAAACGGCTAACTCCAGCCTGCGTAATCTGGCTTTTTATCAAACCGCAGGATTTCGCATGGACTCCATCCAGCGCGATTTTTTTACGGCATCGCATGGTTACCCCACTACCCTGATCGAAAACGGCATTGTTATGCGAGACCTGGTGAGGTTTACGCGCGACCTCAGCGCAGAGGGTACTCTTTAAATGGCGCGGCCCAGCAAGAAATCCGACATCATCGAAGCAGCGGCCTATTTATTTAGCACGAAAGGCTATCATGCTACGACAGTGCGAGACATCGCTCACCGGGCGGGTGTGCTCTCGGGTAGCCTATACGCGCATATTAGCAACAAAGAGGATTTATGGCGGGAGATTGTGCGGCAAGCCGCCCAATCGTTTACAGAAGCGCTAGCACCCATCATAAACGGTCCGGGGCCGGCGTCGGAAAAGTTAGATCGGGCGGTGCACGCACACGTCCGGGTGATTGCGACCAGCCTCGATCGGGCCAGTATTTATTTAGAGACGACCGCCGCATTTAGTGACGAAGGCCGCGACGAGGTCCAGCGGCTTCATCACGCGTACGAAGATTTGTGGGGGCGCCTTTTGGAACAGGGGGTCCAGGAGGGCGAATTTGTCATCGAAGATAAGCACTTGGCACGGCTTTGGGTGTTGTCCAGTGTGAATAGCCTCTATCGTTGGTATCGGCCCGATGGCAGGTTGTCGGCAGACGAGATTGCGGCACACTTTTCACGATGGTTGCGACGAGCGTTGAAATCACGCTAAATGTTGTTCGCCGGATTGTCAGGGTGTCTTGGAGATCATATAATTAAAGCAAGCAAATGCTTGCTTTGGAGGTGCTAATCGATGGAGCCCACGGATTCTTTGCAGTATCAACAGTTCATGGAACGCATTAATCGAGGCGATCGGATTGAGGCCGAAGATTGGATGCCAGATGATTACCGTCAGCAGCTTATCCGCCTGATTTCGATGCACGGAATTAGCGAGATTATGGGGGCTTTGCCCGAAAAGGAATGGGTCCCGAAGGCCCCGACATTGTTTCGGAAATTGGCGATTATGGCCAAGGTACAAGACGAAATGGGTCATGGTCAGCTCTTGATCCGAGTGGCCGAAGATCTGATGGCGCCCTTGGGCAAAAATCGCGAAGATCTCATGGAGGATCTGTTTACGGGTCGATTAAAGTTCCATAATGTTTTTCACATGGCCACACCCACCTGGGCGGATGCTGGGGTGATTGGCTGGTTGGTAGATGGTGCGGCCATCATTACCCAAGGGATGTCGTTATCCTGTTCTTATGGACCCTATGCTCGAGCACTAGCCCGGATTGTGGAAGAGGAAGGCTTTCACATCCAGCATGGCGAGAGCATTTGTATGGAACTTGCGGAGGGAACGCCGGTGCAACGGCAGATGTTACAAGAATCCTTAGAACGTTGGTGGCCCGCACTATTGATGTTTTTTGGTCCCCCTGAGGGCAATCAGTTATCGACGCACCAACAAAAGAACCTGGATTATAAAATTCGGTCGAAGACCAATGAAGAATTACGGCAAAAGTTCTTAACCAAGTATGTCCCCAGAATTAGGTCTTTGGGTCTCGTGATTCCGGATCCCACCCTATCTCAAGATCCGGTGACCAAGGTTTGGCAGTATGCGCAACCAGATTGGACACTCTTTCGTCAAATCGTCAATAATCAGGGACCGCGCTCCCAAGCTCGCCTGGGCTTGCGACAAATGTCCTATCAGGAAGGCCAGTGGGTCCGTCGGGTCTTAGCGATGACGACACCCGCGGCCGTGTAAGGAGGAGATCGATACCTGTGTCCGACGCAATTTCGTTCGATGTATACGAGGTGTTTGTCCAATTGGAACCGATGAGTGCACATCAACACCAGTTCAACGTCCTGGCGTCGAGCCCGGAAATGGCCTTAGAACTGGGTTATGAAAATTTTTGTCGCCGTACTGGCGCAGTAAGCCTTTGGGTGGTGAAGCGTGACGCTATCCACAAATGGACTCAAGATAATTTTAGTGGGAAAGAGCGACTCGCGAAGACGTACCGTACGACCGAAGACTACAAGTATCTGAAAGATAAGTGGCGTCATTATCGGGAAAATCCGATGACGCAGGAGGGACCGCGAAATGGCCGCACAGCCGATTGATCGCGATGTTAAACCCGAATGGCGGGATGCCTTAGTCGATCTTCTGTTCCAATTAGCGGACGATGATCTTTTAGTGGCTTTTCGTGGTAGTGAATGGTTAGGATTGGCACCTCACGTGGAAGAAGATGTCGCGTTGTCGTCGTTGGCTCAGGACGAAATGGGTCATGCTGCCATGTATTTTGGGCTCCTTGAGTCGTTGGGCCTGGGGTCGCGGGATGATTTAGCCCACCTACGACCTGTGGCCGAGCGACGCAATGCGATTATGGTGGAATTGAAAAATGGACCGGGAACCTACTTGGAACAGCCACACTACGACTGGGCGTTTACGATAGCCCGAGCTTTTTGCTATGACGTGATGGAAAGTCTACGTCTTGAAAGATTGAAGAGCTCTTCATACGTGCCCTTACGTGATGTGGCCCGCAAGATTAGCGGAGAAGAAAAGTACCATCTCCTGCATCATCAGATTTGGATTCGACGCATGGCTTTGGATCCCGACGCGAAGACGCGGTTGCAGGCAGCATTTCACCGAGTGGCCCAAGATGCAGGAGATCTGGGTTCTACTGGAGCCCACACCGCGATCTTGGAGGAATCAGGACTTTTGCCGGACGCTTCGGGGCTGACGCGGGCATGGCAGGACCAGGTCCAGGAATTTTTGTCACTGCAAGGTTTGTCCTGGACTCCAGTGCGGGAGACATCGACAGGGCGTCTTGGGAAACACACCAAAGATCTCGAGGATGCCCTCGATACCTTATCCGAAGTCTATCGGTCGGATCCGTTGGCACGATGGTGATTTGAGACAAGAGGGAGCGGGCGATGGAGAAAAATCCAGATCAGGTAATGGCCGCATTGACGCAGGTGATGGATCCTGAGATTCCTCGCGTAAGCATTGTGGACCTCGGGATGGTGGAGCGCATTAGTGTGGTCCCTGACGCCATCGTAATAACCCTGATACCTACCTATATGGGATGCCCAGCTACGCGCCTCATCGCGGAGAGAGCCCAGATGCAAGTTAAGCAAGCGCTCCAATTGCCCCTCGACATGGTGCGAGTTGAGTGGAGTACTGACGTTGCCTGGACGACCGATCGGGTCACGGAAACAGGGCGGCGGCACCTTAAAGAGTTTGGCATCGCACCGCCCCCGGCGACGGGGAATACTCTTTTAACCCCGGATGTTCCGGTGTCTTGCCCGCTTTGCGGAGCTACCACTACGACGATGGAAAACTTGTTTGGAGCGACCGCATGCCGTAGTCTTTATTATTGTCGTCAATGCAAAAACCCCTTCGAGGTGATGAAACCTACTTAATATGGGTCGGACTTCCCTCCGTCTGCGGCACCCGTCTTGTCACAAAGAGAGGGGGGCTTTGTTGTGAGATCGGATGGCGAAGCTGCGGCCGACGTATAGGCATGTGAGCCAGAGCCTAGAACAGAGCGCAATGGTGGCACCGGTGCACGGAGAACGGTGCTTTTTGAGTGACACGGGACTGGAAATCTAGATTAATTCAAGTCGGCCTGGGGCTAGCGAGTAAACTCTTCGTGACCGGGACACTGCGTGTATGGGAAGTTTGATGGCACGTCGCCTTTGACGTCCAACAGCAGAGACAATCCGGATGAAGAAGGAACGGGTCAATGCCGGTCATGTATAGACATGTCTGATGAAAAGGCCGTCAGACACCAGAGCCTTGGCATGACTATCAGGCGACGGGGATGCGGTTTGCCCCCCGTCTACCCGATGAGGCGTGCCAATCAGTTCCCTCTATGACAGTTGCGTGATAACAAGGTGCGCCGAAACTGGATGGGTTCCTCCGGCGAAAGGAGTAATGGTAAGCGCGGTGGAATTGCCAGCAGGATTGCGGACACTCAGGATAGAATTGATAACTGTCGTTGTCACCAGAGCCAATCCTACTATCTGAGTGGTGCCGGTTGCTCTCCCAACTACCGTATAGGCTAACTCAGTGCCATTTAGAGCTAAGTCCAGTTGGCCCGGCTCGCTCACACTGACCTGAAACAAGACCTGATACGTACCGATAGCCGACAAGTTGAAAGTACTGGGACTGGTCGCAAAAATTGTGGTGGCACTGGTAGGTCCATCGTTTGGAAATTGGACGTTAGCTCCGGGAGCAACAGTGGCTGTATTATCAGGAGGCATCAACGCATAAAAATCGGCGAAGTTTGAGACTGCCCCACCGGTCGCGCCGGTAGCACCGGTGGGGCCGGTAGCACCCGTGGGGCCGGTAGCACC
>JAKADJ010000191.1 GCA_021820645.1 Bacillota bacterium | reverse complement strand
CCGATCTCCACCAACCATTTCGCCATAAGTCCCTCCCAGTTTTCCGGGGATAGTCTCGTACGTCCTCGGTAAAGATTTGTTATATTAGGTAAGAACCAATGTCGACGTGTCACCGAGAAAGGATGGACCGCATGTCAGAACCCATTTTTCGCTTTAGCCCACGTCCCAATCGTGCTCATGAGATTCATTGGCATGAGTGGGGCAATGAAGCCTTTATGCGAGCTAGCAGTGAGCAAAAGCCGATTCTTCTCTCAATTTCCGCTGTCTGGTGCCATTGGTGCCACGTCATGGACGAGACCACCTATAGCCAGCCCGACGTGATTCGCCGCATCAATGAAGATTTTATCGCAATTCGGGTGGACAATGATCAGCGTCCCGACATCAACCTCCGCTATAACATGGGGGGCTGGCCTACCACTGCAATTTTAACCGCAGCCGGAGAAATTATCACCGGGGGAACCTATGTGCCCGCCGATCAGATGGCAAGTTTGCTCGATCAAGTCCTCCAATATTGGCGAGAAAACCGAGAACAAATTGGAGACCAATTAGCCGAACCCCAAACCCCCACCTTGAACCCCGATTTAACCCAACCGACCAACGAGACCGTCATCAAAATCATGGATCTGGTACGCGGACAATTTGATCGGGCCTATGGCGGTGTGGGTTTAGCACCGAAATTTCCCCAAGTCGACATTTGGGACCTTTGCTTGACGTTTTTCACTGCAACGGGGGACGGGTGGTCAGCGGGTATGACCGCCCGCACGTTGGATGCCATGGCTGGCGGCGGCCTCTACGATCACGTCGAGGGAGGATTTTTCCGCTACTCGACGACGCGCGAATGGACCGTCCCCCATTTTGAGAAGATGCTTGAAGAAAATGCTCAGTTATCTAAGCTTTACCTCAAAGCCTATCAAATCATGGGGGACGAGTCGTATCGTGAAGTGGCCAACGCGACTTTACAGTGGGCCAATACCGTGCTCCTTAACGAAGACGGGCTCTGGAGCGGGTCCCAGGATGCCGACGAAGAATACTACGCCCTGACCAAAGAAGACCGGGAGAAACGCAGCACCCCGTTTGTGGATCCCGTCGTCCACACCAACTGGAACGCCTACATGATTTCGACCCAGTTGTCGGCGGCGGCTTTGATCAACCCCCAAGTCTACGCCCCAATTGCCATGACCGCTCTCGAAGTGCTTTGGGATCGAATGTGGCACCCCCAAAAAGGACTGTACCATTACGACAGTGGGGACGGCCCTCAAATTCTGGGACTGCTGACGGATGTGGCGGCCCTCACCAATACGGTGATCGATGCCTACGAATATAGCGGGGATGCCATCTTTTTAGAACGCGCCGAAACCCTCCTCGACTATGCCGAGAGGACTCTCTTAGAAAATGGCGTGTACCAGGATCAACCGAAGCAAGACGCAGAATTTGGTCGATTGCGGCATCGCCAGCAACCCCTGCCCGATAACGCCGCCATGGCACGAGCCTGGATCCGGCTTGCGGGGATCCTCGACCGGCCCGAATACAAGTCGCGTGCCGAAGCCATACTGGGTGCCTTTTCTCCAGCCGCCGAAGAGCAAGGCCTTTTTGCCGCTGCCTGGGCCGTCGTGACCGATCGTGTCGAGGCGGAACCCATGGTTGCCACCATTGTGGAATCTCACAGCCGTTCGGGAGCCAATCTTAGGCAGGCCATCTATGGAGTCTACGACCGCAATCGAATTGTCAGGACCTGGCCCATCGGGAGTCGCCAATTTGAAGCGAGTGATTATCCAGAAATCCCGATGCCGGCCTTATATATCTGCCGGGGTACCGTGTGTGCCGCTCCCGTGACAGAACCGGAAGGTCTGTTGCAGGCGTTACAAGAATTGGCGGGCGTGGTCCCGGAACCCGAAACGACGCTACCACCAAACGCATGACGTCTTGGGTCATGAAATCGATCCATCGTAAGGGGACCCGGCCGAAGGGTCCCCTTAGTGTTCGCGGCACTAATCCAACCGGGTTGCCGGATGTCTAAGCGCCCAGCTTTCTTGGGAATCCGAGTCTCCGACAAAACTCTTGGAGAAATCGATCCGCATCGACATTCTGGCAGACCAACACATTCGGCTCCCTTTGGATCCAGGCTCGACGATCGATGACCGTCATGCCCCGGGTCATTTCCCCACCGCGTTCGATGTCCACATAGTATGGTATCAAATCACAAAGCGAAGGATCCTCGGCCACCGCGACCGCTAATGGATCATGTAGGGGTGCTCGACGTTGGCCTGGCAGTTGCCCCGGATTATAGGCGGCCAGGTAGAAATCGAGAGCCTCTTGGAGGAGCGGCGTATATGCTTGGCCGGGGTCCATCATGGACACCTGGCGGTCTTCGATCATCACTTGCATCGTGACATCGAGGCCCACCATCACCAACTCTACTCCGCTGTGGAACACAATAGAGGCGGCATCGGGATCCCCCCAAATATTCGCTTCGGAGACTGGGGTCACGTTCCCCCCCACAAATGCCGCGCCTCCCATGAGCACTACGCGCTTAATTAAGGGAGCCAGGTCGGGATCC
Source organism: Bacillota bacterium (assembly GCA_021820645.1). Next base: position 2,996 of record JAKADJ010000191.1, on the reverse strand, counting down.
GCCCTGAGGGCTGCCGCTAGATTCGTTAAGCGTCCCGTCGTCACCAGCGTGACTTCTCCGGGACGGCTCTTTATGGTACGGCGCAGGTAGTCAAACGCCCCTTCCGGTTCAGCGTCGCGCCTGGTGCGATAATCTTTGGTGCCCCCCATTCCGTTGATCCCGTGAAAGGCTTCGGCGGTCGGGCTATAGTGGCCTACTAACGGATCACGAGCTCCGGCATACACCGGGACGGTACGGTCCAAGAGTTCCAACATCAAAAGGGTGTTACGAGTCGTGGTCTTCAGATCCCCATTACCAAAACAGGTGGTAATGCCCAAAACCTCTAGCACCGGGCTTTTCAAGGCGTATATGATGGCTAAAGCATCATCAATCCCGGTATCCATATCCAATATGATAGGGATCGTGTTCGTCATAGCTCCTCCTGTCGAATCATTATTACCGGGAAAAAAAGGATTTCTTGGCAAATTTGGCGAATTGCTGTATCTAGGAAGGAAGTGTTAGCGTGAAAGCCAGTTCCCGGTTCCTAGCCTCTCAAACCCTTAGTTATTTTGGTGATGCAATATTAGAAGTCGCTTGGATCGTATGGGTGATTCATCTCGCCCCGCATCATCCTGCGCTCTCGCTAGGTACCTTAATGGCCCTACAAGCGGTGCCTCAGGCGGCGTTCTCCGGTATTTTGGCCGGGTATATCGACCGACTCCCGCGAAAGTCGGCCCTTATCGCCACGAGTGCGGTTCGTGCCGTTGCCATCGCTCTTACCGCATTATACCCCGTATTATGGATGACATTTGCCATGGTCATCGTCTTTCAAACCGCCTCCGTCATTGCACAGCCGCTCGAACGGGCCGTACTTCCTGACTTAATAACCGATAGCGGCACCATCAATCGGGCATTAGCGCGCCTCGGACAACTGTACTCCATCGGCCAAGTTGCGGGCTTGATTCTAGTTGGCGGCATGATCTTAGTCTTAGGTATTGAGCCCGTGTTTCTGGTGATTGGCGCCGTCTACCTGTTGGTCGCGGTCGCCCGGGGTTTCATTGCGGTGCCCCCTGGCCACGTCACCCAAAAATCCTCCTGGTGGTCACAAATCAAAGAAGGACTCAAATTTCACCGAGACACGGTGGCCGTGCGCTACCTGTTGGTCCTCATCGGCCTCATGGGCCTCGTCACGGGTGGCTTTAACATGTTGCTGGCGCTGTCGGCACCACAGCTTTGGCATCATTCGACATCCGATATCAACTATCTCTTTTTAGCGCTCTTGTTAGGGGTACTTGCCAGTGACACGGTCTTGGAAAAATGGCTCACCGATGCCCGCTACCACGTGACCATTTTTCTCTCGCTACTGGCGCTTACCATGACGCTATTAGCCATTGGTATCATCTCTGGGGACTGGGTTTTCGGACTGGCGATGGCCTTTGTCATGGGGATGGCTAATAGCTTTATCATGACCCCAAGCCGGGCCTGGCTGGCCACTATCGTCCCTACTGAGTTCCGCGGCCGAGTGGCCATTTTCCGCTCCCAAGTGCTCGGTGTCGTCAATGTGATCGCGCCTTACCTGACAGCCCTTTTGGTTGCCCGTATCGGACTCGGGAGGACCTGGCTCGTAATCGGCGTGCTCCTTATTCCCATTGCCATTTGGTGGCGCGCTTCGAAGAAAACCAGCACCCAATCCCTGACGCCAGCCGAGCCCCAGGAGGCGCTCGGCTAAGTCGCGCTTATGGGTTTCCACGCCACGATGCCCGCGTCTCCCCATAAGCGCTCTAGATCGTAATAGCTACGAGCATCCTCAGTGAAGACATGAACCACGACCGAACCGTAGTCCAAAAGCACCCACTGGGCCTGATTACGGCCGACCCGGGTCAACATTTTTACGCCGGTTTTTGCCAAACCCTCTTCTACGTAGTTCGCCAGGGCGTCAACCTGAATCAGGTTGTGTCCAGTGATAATTACAAAATAATCGGCGACTAACGTGACCTCGCGCATGTCTAACACAATAATATGTTCACCCTTGTGCTCGTCGGCGATTTGGGCTACCGATTTTGCCCACTCCAATGGATCGTTCATGGCTGTCCCCCTTGGGCCGCTTCATCAATGGCCGCCATCATATTGGGATGCGGTGTAAGCTGTCGCTCGGCCAGGTATGCCAGGGTTTCGTGTAAAAGCTCTTGAAATCCCTGGTCTAGCGAGGTAAATGCCGTACGCCAGATCCTCTCTCTAGCCGCAAAGTTTCGTCCGGGTTCAATCCCATCGGCGACAAATAGGGCCTTGGCCAACTTCCCGAGATTGGCCGCCCCAGTGGTATGGTAGTCTATGGCCTGATAAACTCGGTTATCACCCACCTCGTGACGACGGAGCCAACACGAAGCAATGGGCCCATGGAGCAACAAGGGCTCCTTTTGCTCCCATATGTCAATGGCAATCCCGCACCGCTCTGCTTCAGCCAGCAGTTCGGCACGGGACAATTCTCGCGCTAAGTCATGGCCCCATCCTGCCAAATGCGCCGCCACCGGATCTAGTCCATGCGTCTTCGCCAATTCCACCATCAGGTTGGCCACCCGTAGGCTATGCCCTCGACGATGGGCTGATAGTCGATTGAAGCGGGGAAGCAACACCTCGGGACTCATTGCATCATCCTCCTCTTTTCTTTGTACCAAAGGCGCATCGAAAAGAAAAGAAGATCGCTTCCCTAATACTTGTTTTGGCGTGGACGAGCCTCGTTCACGGTAATGTCGCGACCGGATAATTGGGTCCCGTTCATGGCCTCTACGGCACGTTCCACATCTTCATCCGCCACTTCAACAAACCCAAATCCCCGCGAACGACCGGTCTCCCGATCCGTAATAATCCGGGCACTTAAAACGTTAGCGTGTTGGGCAAAAACTTGAGCCAGTTCTTCTTCCGTCGTACCCCACGGTAAGTTTCCTACATATAACGTGCGTCCCATCAATAAACCTCCCCGAACCTAGTCCCCAAGGCACCACGCTCTAAAATGGATC
>JAKADJ010000190.1 GCA_021820645.1 Bacillota bacterium | reverse complement strand
AATTTTGGCTTTTTTGTTATGGAACGGGGTTAATGTGTGGCCACTTGTTTTAATATTAGGTCTGGTTGCCGCTCTGTTCTACAGCGGCGCCTGGCAACGGATGATGCAAAACCGACGACCCCGTCAAGTCGTGGTCAAGGCCAGCACTCCGACCACCTTTGACGATATTGGGGGCCAGACTACAGCTAAAAAAGAATTACGCGAAGCCCTCGATTTTATTCGTTTTCCGGAGAGGATTAGCGCCCTAGGAATTAGGCCGCTAAAGGGGATCTTGTTGACCGGTCCGCCTGGCACCGGTAAGACCATGCTGGCCAAGGCGGCTGCCGACTTTACCGATTCGGCGTTTTTGTCTGCCTCAGGTTCCGAATTTGTTGAAATGTATGCGGGTGTAGGTGCGCAAAGGGTGCGCCACCTGTTTACAGAAGCGCGCCAAATGGCACGCCGCGACAACCGAACCAGTGCCATTATTTTCATCGATGAAATTGAAGTCATGGCGGGCAAGCGCGGTCAACACCAGAGTCATTTGGAGTACGACCAAACTTTAAATCAGTTGCTGGTCGAAATGGACGGAATGACCACTAGTGAGGATGTTCGTGTGTTGGTAATGGCCGCTACCAACCGGGCCGACTTGCTCGACGCCGCGCTAATGCGACCCGGACGCTTTGACCGTAGTGTGGGTGTCGATCTGCCGGACCGTGAGGGCCGACTTCGGATTCTGGAACTGCATACGCGTAATAAGCCAATGGGAGCGGATGCCGACCTCGGCCGGGTAGCGCAAGAGACGTTTGGATTTTCGGGAGCCCACCTAGAGAGCGTGTGCAATGAAGCGGCCATTTTAGCACTCCGTGATGGGAGTGTCACCATTAGTGCAAGGCATCTCGCAGAGGCCACCGATAAAGTCCTATTGGGAGAAAAACTTGACCGAACCCTCAGGGACGGGGAACTGAATCGGGTCGCAGTGCATGAGGGTGGTCATGCTCTAGTGGCCGAACTCGTCAATCCGGGATCGGTATCCTCCGTGACGATCTCGCCACGCGGCATGGCACTCGGCTTTGTAAGACAGGCACCTGATGATGATCGCCTCCTTCAAACCGTCTCTGAGTTGAAGGCGGATATTCAGGTCTGCTTGGCTGGTTCCACAGCGGAACGCCTACTATTGGGAGAGCAGAGTACTGGGGCCGCCAATGATTTCGAAAAAGCCTGGGATATCGCACGTCGCATGGTCCTATCGGGATTGTCGACGCTCGGCGTGATTCACGAGGAAGCTCTTTCCCCAGAAAGCCTTTACCGAACCATTCAAGATATCATTCTCGAACAGCAAGCATTGGTGGACAATCTTATCGATCGGCATCAGCCCACCCTAAACCACTTGGCGACTCTTTTGTTGGCCTCGGAGACCCTTTCCGGGACAGAAGTACGAAACCTTTTAGTGGAGAATCTTATTACGGCTTAAAAAAGAAACCGGGAAACCCTCCCGGTTTCTTTTTGCATCAAATGGAACCCGCCGATTATCATCCGATCCCTGTCTACAACGGTGGTGCGTCACCTAGGAACCAGTCCATCGAGTCGAGGTCTCAGCATGGACTTCATTTAACTCCGAATGTGGAATATACTGGATAGGATGCCAAAAGAGGCGATAACGTTGACGTGCACCTGAGACAAGGTCGGGTATTGGTGCTTTGATGGCGATCCGGCGTTTTTACCTCGGTTGTAAACCGAAAGAACTCCGCCTGCCGTTTCCAATCTATCGAGGCCCACCAAGGTCCTCTACTGGGATCACCAAAATCCGCATCTCAACTAACAAAAAGTGGCTTCCGTTGTACCCTACGCGGGTCGCCAATGGGTAAGTTCTAACATTTTACGATGCTAATAAGTGCAACGTGGTAGCGTGGATCTGGGCACAAGCTTAGTTGAGACAGCCTTCCCAAGACCTCATGGGCGTATGGTGTGACTTTAAGTTCCGATGCGTACCCAAATATGTTCCCCAACAACGTCGGCCAGACGTTTTGCGGATACTAGAGAAGCCGGTAAGATGAAACGAAAGAGGAGGGAAACGATGCACGCGGACGACTGGCATACTCTTCTCGAAACCGAGCGTGTGGTTCAGGACCATTTCCCGGAAGCAGTGTTGGTGGGCGGGACTGCCGCAGCTCTGCACGCAAGGCATCGGATTTCACTCGATGTGGATTCGGTGCTAACGGACCTCCGAAATCACTTTCCTGCGATACTGCAAACCCTAGAGGGGCTGGCCGGGTGGCAGACCCGACGGGTTCGCCCGCCGGTTCTAATCCTCGGTAATTTCTATGGCGTCGATGTCGGCATACGGCAACTAATCCGTAGCGCACCTTTAGAAACCACGGTCGTGCAAGGAATCACCGTCCCTACGGTAGATGAAATGCTTCGCATCAAGGGCTGGCTGGTGGTCACTCGAAATGCCGTGCGTGACTACTTAGATTTTTGTGCGTTGGCCGAGCAGTTGGGTCAAGGATTCGAACGAGCCATGCAAACCATGGATGGCCTTTATCCTCAACCCCAAGGGGCAGATCAGACTACGCAGCAGTTAGCCAAGCAATTGGCGGAGCCGCGTCCTTATGATTTCGATCCGGAAGAGGATTCCCTAAACGTTTGGCGCAAACTAAAATCGCCGTGGACAGACTGGACGTTTGTAACAGCCCGTTGTCGTCACTGGTCAGCGCAGCTTATGGATATGCTTATTAAGTAGAACGGGAGGTTGGTTTGATGGAACATCGGCATTTGCTGTCGGGCGTCGGGTCTAACACCGCCCGGGTCGCCGACATCTTGGATCGGGGAACGCTCGACGACTGGCGAGAGTTAGCACGAGAGGTACGCCGCGATCCGCATGGTCCCTTCGCACGTGCCGTGGAACGGGTGGTGGGGGGCACTTATTATTATGGCACGACCATTCTGTGGCAAGACTTTCTGGCTCGGTGCCGTGCCGAGTCAGACCAAATCACCTAGGCCTGGCGTGGGGGAGCGCGATCTACAAGGTGCGGGCGATAGCCACTTGGATACTCCCGGGCCCAAGGCGGGTCTGGTCATGGAGTTGTGTTTTTTGGCTGAATGTGTCATGATCAACTGACTTGGTATGCGGAGGGACGGATGGGTGATTCGAACGGTTGGCATCATCGCCGTCGGTAACGAGGTACTAGTAGGGGAAGTCATCAATACCAATGGAGCCTATCTTGCGACACGGCTTTCGGCTTACGGTGCGTCCCCGACTATACAAATGGTCGTTGGGGATGCGCGGGAGCCTCTTTTCAATGCGCTGAAGGTGGCCACCACGCAATGCGATTTGGTGATTACGATCGGTGGTCTGGGTCCGACCCATGACGATATCACCGTAGCCACCGTAGCAGAGTACGTGGGTTCCCGCCTGATCCAAGACGTTGAGCTAACCCAAGCCATCAGGGCCCGACATTCACGTCAGCCGGGCTGGGAGGCATCTGTAACCAAGCAATCGATGATTATTGAAGGGGCCCAAGTGTGGCCCAATAGTGCTGGGACGGCTCCCGGTCAACTAGTGATGAGGAAATCCGGTGCTATCGTGCTGTTGCCTGGCCCGCCGAGAGAGTTAAAGGCCGTGGTGCAGGAAGCATTGGAACCATGGCTACGGGACCAGACGGATGGCGCCCTAGTGCGTGACACTTACACGGTGTTTGACATGGGTGAATCCACCGTGGCTCATTATTTGGCGCCACTATTGACCGGTCAACATCCCCGGACCGGAATCTATGCAAGCCCGGGCCGGATCGACGTGCGTTTTGAAGATGTTGGCTTAGGGGGTGCCCGGAGTACCGTGGCCACGCGTCGTGCGGCGGCCTGGGCGCGTGGATTGTTACCACAACGATTTTATCGATTGGCAGAAAAGGACCGCGCTGCATACCTGCTTTTAGCGCTAGAGTCCCAACACCTTACAGTGGCCACGATGGAATCATTGACTGGAGGCTTGGTGGCCGACCGGTTTATTTCTCAACCCGGAGCATCCACGACGGTGTTAGGTGGCGTCATTGCCTACACCGATGCGATGAAAATTAAGGCCGGCGTCCCCCAAAGCCTATTGCAAGAGCATGGAGCCGTGAGTGCGGAAGTCGCCCGCGAGATGGCTCACGCCATCAAACGGGGAACCGGCGCCGACTTGGGCATTGCCACTACAGGCTATGCCGGACCTGCCGGTGGCGACCCAGAACATCCCGTTGGAACCTACTATGTGGCGCTAGATGGCCCTAACGGCTTGATGGAACGTCATCGCCAAGCCCGTAGCAACCGATACGGAGTACGGTTGGCGGCCGTCGAAACCGCTTTGACCCTATTGTGGGAGTATTTGGACTTACCGCTAGAACTGGAGGAGTAGCGTAAGCTTGCTCGTCGAAAAATTTCGTTTCAAGGGAGTGTAGTATGAGCCAAGAATTGTTTAAAGCCATGGGCCTTTCGCCTGCTGTGTTAAAATCCTTAGAAGATATGGGGTTCGAAGAACCGTCGCCCATTCAATCCCGCACCATCCCCCTCATAATGCAAGGGGGCGACATCATTGGCCAGGCCCAAACCGGAACGGGTAAGACTGCGGCGTTTGGAGTGCCCATCATCGAATCGCTCGACCATCGATCGAAAAAGGTCCAAGCTCTGGTTCTTGCCCCTACGCGCGAACTGGCGATTCAGGTGTCGGAGGAAATCACCAAAATCGGTCGCCATGCAGGAGTTAAAGTGGTTCCCATTTATGGTGGCCAATCCTACGACCGTCAAATCCGGGCATTAGAGCACGGTTCGCAAGTGGTGATTGGAACCCCGGGCCGCGTGATGGACCATATTCGTCGAGGTACCTTGAAACTAGATCACGTAAAACTTGTGGTACTGGACGAGGCCGATGAAATGCTAGACATGGGGTTTATCGAGGACGTCGAATTCATTCTTCAAAACGTCCCCACAGAGCGTCAAACCTTGTTGTTTTCTGCGACGGTGCCAGATCCCATCGCGCGACTCGCGAAGCGCTACCTAAAGAGTCCAGAACACGTGGCAATTAGTCCAGAACGCTTGACGGTGCCACTCACTGATCAGGTCTATTACGAAGTACGAGAACACGAAAAATTAGACGGCCTCACTCGGATCTTAGACATGGAAGGCGCCGAGCGGACTATCATTTTTTGCCGAACTAAAAAGCGTGTGGACGAACTAGCTGAAGGCCTCCAGGCCCGTGGATATACCGCCGAAGCCTTGCACGGGGATCTTAACCAGGTCCAACGCAATCGCGTCATGAAGCGCTTTAAAGATGGTGGCAGCGAAATTTTGGTGGCCACCGATGTTGCGGCCCGGGGCCTTGACATCGAGCACGTCACCCACGTGGTCAATTATGATTTGCCTCAGGACACCGAGAGCTACGTGCACCGGATTGGCCGAACGGGTCGGGCAGGGCGCACTGGTACCGCCATGTCTCTCGTCCTCCCTAAAGAATTTCGCCAATTACGGCAAATGGAGCGTCTACTCCGAGTCCGTCTTAAACGGCGTCCATTACCGACCCCCGAAGATGTGGCTGAAAAGCAACG
>JAKADJ010000189.1 GCA_021820645.1 Bacillota bacterium | reverse complement strand
CGTGGAGTTGCCATTAATCACCAAGTTCCCATAAATCACGTAATTACCGTTGAGAGTCGTGTTGCCATTGACGGTGTCTCCCACCGGATTAGATGGGGATCCGATGATGGTTGCGTTAGGTGGGGTTGCTTCGGGAATCGTCCACTGGGGCATGGCGATTTCCGGAGCGGGAGCGATTACGCCAAATTGGCAGGAGCCGTTGCCATTGATTGTCGCGGAGGGATTTCCGCCGCACGATCCTTAGACCCAAACGTTACCTACGTACTTAATAGCCGGGTATGCGCCGTTTGGCCAGCACAGACGTTCCCGCCATCAGCCGAAATTTCGGAACGTCGCACTCTCCCCATCCCCAAATAACCTCCCTTTTTCTGCCAACCATCAGCTCTGAACTAACCGAATCTCCGACAGGAAGAACCCATTCTGAGCTCCATGGGACAGGTTTCGTCTTCCGCGCAATTGAGCGCCAAAGACGAATGAACGTCTACCCCGGAAAAATTCCTGAGACTCTCTCAAGCGATGCCATTTCGACGATATGGTGCCGCTCTAGCTCCTTGGGACCCGCATTACTCCGCCGCTCGTAGCACCCATTTACGGGCCATCGCGTAATGGAACTTCTTCAGAAAGCCGGACCATTAAGCGAGCGGCCAATGCAGCCCGAATCGGTATGGTCTGCGCTATCACATGTTCATCGGCCGCATGGGCGCCATCTCCCACTGCTCCCAGTCCATCAATGACGGGGATACCCAGCGCCGCGCAAAAATTTCCGTCACTAGCCCCGCCTACCGACGCTTCATCCAGATCTAATCCCAACTCACGACCAACCTCTTTCGCCATCTCAAATATCTCCACGACGTCCGGAGTCCTTTCCATTGGTGGACGATTAAGACCACCTCGGATTTCCATGCGGATACCCTTTCGCTTGGGTGCTATCTGCTCCATGTAACGCATAACCCGTTCCGCTTCCTGGGCTGTTCCTACACGGATATCGATAGCAGCCGAGGCCTCCGCCGCAATGACGTTAGAGCGCGTGCCACCATTCACCACGCCCACATTCACCGTGGTTCCGGTTACGGAATTGACTAGCGTGCGCAAATCCACAATCTGGTCCGCTAATTCCTCGACCGCACTGACTCCGCCCAATGGATCGAGGCCCGCATGTGCGGCCTTACCGGAGATGCGCCATTCATAAAGACAGGTCCCTTTCCTTGCCGTCTTGAGCGCGCCGTGATGGCTTGCCTCAAAAACGAGGACGGCACACGCCTTCTTAGCCTCCTCCTCAATAATCGGCCGCGAGTGTGCACTCCCGATCTCTTCATCAGATGTAACCAAGAATACAATGGGTCGCCGTATGTAGTCCGTATTCCTAAGTGCCCGACAAGCCCATGCCGCTTGAATCAGACCCGCCTTCATATCGAACACGCCGGGACCTCGGAGAACCCCATTCTGCCATGAAAAGGGGTTGTCACGAAGAGTGCCCGCCTCCCACACCGTATCGTAATGGGCCAAAACTAATATGGGCCGATCCTTAAGCGATCCCTCGAGGTAACCTCGAATCTGGTTACCGGCATTGTCTTGGCAGATAGTGCTGATCGTAAACCCACTGGCCTCAAGAATCCGGGCGACGACTTCAGCAGTACGATCCAATAGCGCTTTATCCGTGGATGGCGATTCCGATTCGATCAACCACTTTAAATCTTTGACCATGTTTTCTTCGTGATCTTGTAGGTAGGTCAGAATTCGGTCTTGCAAGATGATACCCCCCGATTTTAATGCCAACGGCTTGCCGTGGCAGTTTTGATGTACTCGCTTTGTGCTGGGTGCTCCATTCCCGACTGTGTCAAGATTTGTCCCCCACGCCCCGCTTATCACTCCATGCATTCATCGCCACGGGCGAATGGAATACCGTGGAAGCAAGCCTCGAAGTTTAGCAATTACCATGGAACTCGCAAATTCCCAACCCGCCCCATCAACCTCGCCAATCAGACAAGCCGCAACTCAACGCTAGCCTGTCTTGTCCCGTCATGAAATTAATTTCGGGCTATCCTGACCCCTACGAAAATGCCACTGCGCCCATTGATACCGCTGTATTTGGTCCGTATCCACGGCGTATCCCAATCCCGCAACGTCTGGCACCTGAATTTGCCCGTTGTCCACCGTGACCTCGGGCCGAATGATGTCCGGGTGCCAATATCGGCCGCTTGCCGCAGTATCACCGGGTAATGTAAATGCTGAAAGTGTAGCAAGGGCCACATTAAATGCTCGCCCGATCCCGGTCTCCAACATCCCCCCGCACCAGAGTTCAATGCCCGCCTGCTCCGCAACTGGCACAAGGTCTAAGGCTGCTTGAATGCCTCCGATCCTCCCTAATTTGACATTGATGATACGACACGCTTGGGAACGGATGGCTCGCTTGGCATCCTCCAGGGTATGGATGGACTCATCGAGGCAAATAGGCGTCTTCAGCGCAGCCTGCACGATAGGATAAAGATCCCATGCGTCTTCGGCAAACGGTTGCTCAATCATCATCAGGTTATACTCATCCAATACTTTGAGGTTTTCGATGTCGTCCGCTGTGTAAGCAGTGTTCGCATCCACCATGAGGGGAACATCCGGGAAGAGAGCTCGAATCGCCCCAATCGGTTCACTATCCCAACCGGGCTTCACTTTAATTTTGATGCGTCGGTAACCTTGATCGACGTAATCCTTCACCTCTTGGAGGAGTTCTTGCACGGGTTTGATGCCGATGCTTACCCCCACATCTACACGGGTTTTCGCTCCGCCTAAGAGCCGAGCCAAGGGCACGCCACGCTGCTGAGACGCAATATCCCAAAGGGGTCCTTCCAGGGTGAACTTGCCCATATGATTCCCATGAAATGTTTTGGCGTAAGGGAAAAATTCTGCTGGATCGGCCCACTGGCGCGAAAACAACAAGGGTATGCCTTCGCGGACCAGGAAGGCATAGACGCTGTCCGTGGTTTCCTCGTTGTAGAGCGGGCGCGATAATGCTACGCTTTCACCCCACCCCACTAGCCCTTCATCGGTACGAATCTCCGCTAATAAGATGTCCCGATGGGTCTGCACCCCAAAACTGGTTTCAAAGCGAAATTGCAGCGGCATCGTCAGTCGGTGCAAAACAACCTCGTCAATCTGAATCATCGTCTTCCTCCTGTTCTCGGATAAGCATGGATTCAGGGTACCCGAGCCCGTTCAGTTCCCTCCATATCATATCCGCTTGGTCAAGATTACGCCTAACGCGCTCGGGATCGCGAGTCGCCAGTTCATGCGCCAATATTTGGATCAGAGACATCAGTGCCACGGTCGAACTATAATGAGATTCTGATGCACTCGGTAGACGCACCGTCATCGTCACATTTTTAGGAGAGACTCCAGAAAGGTCGGTTAAAAACATGATATGGGGCGTCCGACGATAGGCTCTGGCCAAAAAAGCAGCTGTGGCTTCGGAATACCGGGGATAACTGACCCCGATGACCCCGTCTTCGGGTTTGAGGTCTCGGATGCGCAACCATGCCTCACTCGAGGATGCGTCCACATAGTCTACCGCTCCGAGCAAGAGGCGAAGATGGAGAGCCAGATGATCAGCAAGTGCGGCTGTCATTAAGCTGGCGACGACAACAATACGTCGCCGTTGCAAAAGCCATGTCACCAATGCCGGAAGTTGTGGGCGCAAAATCTGGCCTAATTGCTCGAGATTGGAGGTTTCTTGTCGGACGACCGAGGTAATGACATCCTCCGGCCCACCGGACTCGTGCTCGCGGAAAAGGCGCCAAGCCAACGAGGGTGAAGGCCCAAGGTCCCGCACCTGTCGTTGCAACTCCACATATCCCGCAAATCCTGCGGACTGGACCGCACGAACCATCGTCGCGGGACTTACTCCCGCTTCTTGGGACACCCTCTCAAGGCCGTTCCAAGCCACCTCGGGGGTATGTTGCGCCAGCCACACCAAAGCTTTCTGAATACGGGGCGAGGCTTTTGGCAGCGCACCCTGTAGCTTGTTGTGAATTTCGATAATTTTCATAACCTCGTCTCTTGAAAAATTTCTTTCATCATTATAAACTTGTAAAGAATTACTTTCAACACTGAGGGGGAGAAATTATGGATGCGAGACGTGTCGCCCGCGTGACCGTCATTTTGTTATTTGTCGCGTGGCTAATTGACTACATTGATCGACTTGTCATCTCCATTGCACTTCCGGATATTGGCAAGACCTTTCAACTTAACACCATCGAACTGGGTGGCATTATGAGTGCTTTTGCGTTGACTTATGCGATTTTCCAAATCCCAGGGGGTTTCATCAGCGACCGACTGGGTGCTCGCAAAGCCATGACTCTATCCCTAACCCTCTGGTCAATCTTCACGGGCCTCACGGGCATCGTGAGCTCCTATGTGGGACTCCTTTTTGTCCGTGGCCTGTTTGGCATTACCGAGGGGACATTCCCCGCCGCCTCAATGAAAGCGATTAGCGAACGGGTGCGCCCCAGTCAACGAGTAACAGCAAACAGCTGGATGCTCTCATCAAACTCGTTTGGTGCCGCCTTGGCACCCCTCATCGCGGCACCGGCTATTGTCCTTCTGGGTTGGCGGCACGCTTTTTTTATGATTATGGGTCTCGGTATCATTATAGCTATCGTGTTATGGATCTGGTTGCCCCGCACGGCGGTCGCTCATGAGACAACAGCACCGACAGCGGTCGATGCGTCGTTGGATTCCGACACCGTAGGTGAGTCCACCCGAGACGTTCTGCAATCCGGGCTAATCTGGCGATTTGCGATTATGTTTGGCACATTTGACATTGTGATTTGGGGTCTCCTCGCGTGGGTTCCCACCTACCTTGTCGACGCCCGACATGTGCACCTTATCGCTACCGGAGTCTTAGTGGCCATTCCGTGGTTTGCGGGTGCAATCGGAACGATATTAGGCGGGTGGCTCTTCGATCGAGTGTTTCATGCACATTTTCGACGACTGGTGGTCTCGGTAGAAGTTTTGGGAATTATTTTCTTAATCTTGATGGCCACTGCTTCATCGGTCACTGCCTACGTCACATTTATGACAATTGCCTTGTTCTTCTTACAAATGGCATTTTTACCAATCTTCGGACTTCCGATACGGCTTCTGTCTGCTAAAGTGATGGCATCTGGTGGCTCGATAATTAACTTCGGAGGACAAGCTGGGGGATTTTTGGCCCCTATACTCATGGGCATCATCATCAATCAAATCTCCTATACTGCGGGCTTTGCATTATTAGTGGTCGCTCTCGCCGCATCGGTGGTTACTGCCTTCACCATCCCGGAATCTCCCGATCACTTTCGGAAGGCTTTACAGCATTCGCCCGCCGAGTCCACTCCCGCTTGAACACGCGAATCTCTCCGACAGCATTAAGCCAGCGCGAATTGTCCGCGCTGGCTTCCTTGAAGACAACGTTAATCCTGTGTGTACTGCTGGACATAGGTCATAAAAATCTTCAACGTTGGCGCCCGCCGGCGGTTCCGTCTTATGTCACGACCGAGTCGCCGAGCCATTTTTTCACAACCGCGCGGTGT
>JAKADJ010000188.1 GCA_021820645.1 Bacillota bacterium | reverse complement strand
GAGCCGAGCCGTTATGCACCGCCGAAGGTCTCCACAGGTTGGCCTCTGGTAAAATTCATGCCCGCGCCATCTAAACCGTTCCCGTAGCGTCACCATGCATAGGGATCTCGATGCCGGGCCAAAGAGCATGAGCTTGGCCCCGCGACGCCGTATCGATCATACCATTTTACGGAAAAAATCATTAATAAAGCCCGGAGCGATAATCGCTTCGGGCTCCAAGCGTTTAAGTGTTGATATTATACCGTCGTAATATTGCTCCGCACGACAGGCCGTGCTACGAGCGTCAAAATAAACGATAAGGCACTGGTCACACCCAACGTGATGAGACCTGCTGTCTCAAACCCCGAAGGAATCAACGCCCCAAATATGGGTCCCCCAAATAGCGCCCCCACGTTGAACACTAAGTATATCCAACCGGTCACGCTGCCTGCGATAGCGTCGTCGGTCGAGTCCTGGGCCAACCCCACACACAGTCCGACGAAAATTCCCCAACCCGCTCCAAACAAAAACGTCAACACGAAGAGTGGCCCGACACTGGCGCCGACCAAAAACATGCCGAAGCTCCCAATAAGAATGAGAGCAGCGGCAAACGTGAGACCACGTTTGCGGCCGATCTTATCGGCTAGATACCCGATCGGGAAAGCACAAATGAGTCCACCCAAGCCCCCCATCGAGTAAATCCCCGCCGAGGCGCCTCCGGGCACGTGCAGTATATTAATCAGATAGTCCGAGTAGTAGCTAAGAAATCCGAACAGCGTAATACCAAACAAAAAGATTGCGGCCGACAGAATCATCACATTACGGTTGAACATGCCCCGCAATGGCAATTTCTGCTTTTCCAGTACCTTGTAGGTCTTGGGAATAAAGAGATAGAACAATCCCAGAGAGATCAGGGCGGCAATCCCTGACAGGACAAACGGTGTTTGATAATGGGGTAAAAATGGATTGATCAGATAAGGGCCTACGAAGAGTCCGAGGCCAAACAACACCGAAAAAATCGATAGCGCGCGTCCCCGCGTTTCGAAAAAGATATCTCCTAATAGGGCTGCACCGGCGGGTTGAAAGACCCCGACACCCAACCCAACACCCACCCGCGCAATAAACAATTCCGCCGGACTGGTCACGTATCCGGTTAAGACGGTGAACCCGGCAAACAACACAATCGAGGCCATTACCGTATATTTCACCGGTGTCCGATCGAAGAGATATCCACCCAGCATGCTAAATACCGCAATGCCTAACGCATACCCCGTGGCCACCGACCCCAAGAGTGCCGCCGTACCATGCACGTTATGCACGATATAGGGGGCCCCAAAGGTGAAGAGGTTATTATCAAATCCCTCCAAAAAGGCCGGGATAGACGCCACAATCAGAATTAACACAAATCGTCTTGTGCTCCGGCTCGATACCGAACGCACGGTCTCGGTTGCTAGAGACTCTGGTGGTTGGTGTCCTGACATGAATTTTTCTCCTCCTTTGGTGTTGAACAACGTTAGAGCCCTTGGCCCAAGCCAATAATGGTTTGGGCCATTATCCACACCCCTAACGGCATCACCGATTCATCGAACGTAAACAGGCTGTGGTGATGCGGATACGGATGCTCACCGAGTTGGGCCCCGAGATTCCAGAACACGCCAGGACGCTTTTGCAGGTAATAAGCAAAATCTTCCCCACCCATTCGTTCCTCTACGTCAAACCAGGCTCCATCTCCCGCATATTGTTCGACAACCTCACGAAGAATCTGATACTCATCCTCGGTATTGACTACACTAGGATACCCCCGCATGTAATTCACCTGGGCACTAGCCCCCGAGGCTTGGCAGATCGCATCGACCATGGTCTTCATCCGTGCTTCAATGGTATCCCGAACCGTTTGGTCAAAAGTTCGAACCGTCCCCCGAATTTCTGCCGAAGACGCGATCGCATTAAAGGCCGATCCAGCCTCTACGGCCCCGATACTTAATACAGCAGCATCGATCGGGTTAACCATCCGGGATACAATCGTTTGCAAAGACCCGATCAACTGCCCGAGTACCGGCACCGGATCTACGGTGTGATGCGGAGCCGAACCGTGTCCGCCACGTCCCTCAATGCGAATCAGAAAGCGATCCGAATTCGCCGACTGGACCCCGACGCGTGCGCCGATTCTCCCGCTTGGCATCTCCGCCTGCAGGTGTAAACCGGTAACCCGCGCGACTCCGTCGAGCACCCCATCCTCGATCATCTTATACGCACCGCCGGGATGTTTTTCTTCGGCTGGCTGGAAAATGAGGCGGGCCGAAACGCCGTGGTCATGCAGGAGATCCGGCAAGATTTTTGCTACCCCTAACAGCATGGCCACGTGTCCATCATGACCGCAGGCATGCATAGCGCCCGGATTTTCGGATCGATACGGCACGTCGGCCGTTTCAGTAATGGGAAGGGCATCCATGTCGGCTCTGGCTAAAATACGTGGCCCACGCTTCCCCAAGTCCACCACGACGCCGGTGCCTCCGGCTGGCCGGGGCTGATGCCCCATGTTTTCCAGTTGCTCCATAATAAATGCTTGGGTTGCGTGTTCTTCATAGCCAAGCTCGGGATGGCGGTGCAAATGGCGCCTCCAAGCCACCAGCTGTTCAGACATCTCTGTGATCTTGGTTGGTATCATTGAAGTTCCCCCTCGCACATCATCGATCATTCAGTGTTAAAAATTCTAGTGCCGTCGTGGCAAGCACCGAAACCCCAATCGGCAACGCTTCTTCATCCAAGGTAAATGCCGGATGGTGATGGGGGTACATGGCACCCACCGCTGGGTTGCGACAACCCAAGGACAAGAACACCCCGGGCCGCTTCTCAAGATAGTACGAGAAATCTTCTCCTGCCATGAGCGGATCAGGATGATCCACTGCATCCGGGCCTAAAATACGACCGATCACACGTTCCGCGGCATCGGCTTCTAACGGAGTATTTACCACGCGAGGATAGCCTTCCGAATATGTCAAAACTCCCTGGGCACGATGGGCACTGGACAATTGTGTCACTAACTCTTGCATCCGCTGGCGAATCGTTTGCCGATCCTGCTCATCAAAAGTTCGAACGGTGCCGGTCATCTCGGCGCGCGGGGCAATGATGTTAAAGTTACTCCCGCTGGTCAAGGTACCCACAGTCAGGACGGCCGCATGACGCGGGCTCATGTTGCGACTCACAATGGTTTGAAGCGCTAACACGAGGTGAGCGGCCACCACAATGGGATCCACGGAAGATTCGGGTTGAGACCCATGCCCGCCAACCCCTTGGACCTCAATGTGAAACCGGTCGGCATTGGCCGTAGCAGGTCCCACCACAATCCCCACTCTCCCAGTAGGCAGATCCGACGCTAAATGCAAGCCGAGAACCCGATCCACATCGTCCAAAACCCCCTCTTCAATGAGAAGTTTGGCGCCACCTGGAAGCTTTTCCTCGGCTGGCTGAAACATTAATCGCACACGCCCTGGCAATGTGGCTTCCTGGGGAGCCAAAACCGCCGCCACACCCAACAAGATGGCGGTATGTCCATCATGACCACAGGCATGCATCACGCCGTCACAGCGAGACTTAAAGACCGATTCGGCCTCCTCTTGCAGTGGCAATGCATCGATGTCGGCCCGCACCGCGACCCCCCGCGGCCCCGTTCCAATGTCTACCACGACGCCGGTTGTGCCAATAACCCGGGGTTGTAGCCCCATCTCCGATAATTGTTCGATGAGATAGCGTTGCGTCTTTACCTCGTGGAAACTGAGCTCCGGATACTGGTGCAAATGCCGT
This sequence comes from Bacillota bacterium, assembly GCA_021820645.1. Next base: position 1,779 of record JAKADJ010000188.1, on the reverse strand, counting down.
CTCCACTGCACCAATCGAGGCATTAGGGCATAAGATTTTTCACGCAGCGACATGCCGCGTCCCTCCATTCTTTGTATCCTCTCTAGAATGGCGGGTAACCCAGACGATCGGCTATGGTCAAGATTCCAAAATTTCGCGATATTTTTAGAACCGTTTACAAATGAACGTCGACCGTCAAAAAAAATGCCAACCGTAGTTGCATCAGGAACCGGTCCTCGGTGAGGGAGTGTCCCAACAGCTGTGAAGCCTTCTCCAAGCGATAGCGTATGGTATTGGGATGGGTATGGAGCAGAGCAGCCGTGTCATCATACGACCGATTCGTCCGCATCCAGGTGGCGATAGTACGGATTAAAACCGAATCCTGGGCGACCGGTGCTAAGAGTTTGTCCACAAAATCTTGACGGGTGTCTCCCGGGACGGTATCCAACAGAAGCAGTTCAGGATAATGCTCCAAAAAGATTTCGCGGTCGTCTTCATGATGGAGATCGAGACCGGTGGGAGCTATTCGCCACAACGTAACGACCCCGCGAATTTCTTGACTGAGCCAGACTGCGCCCTGTCGGAAATTCCCCCGGTAAATATGGACGGATAGCGGTGCTAACCATTCCAATAAGGATGTGATGCGGTCTTTTACGACAACCAAAATGGCCGCGTCATCACTCCAGGTATACGGTACATTCTTTTCCCGCGTCCATTCATCCAGCGCCTTTATCCGCGGTCCATCGAGGTTGGCAATCACGAGGGCCTGCCAATCCGAGCGTTCCAGACCGTAGGTTTTCGCAAAATTTTCGGCAACCAGGGGATCGCGTTTCCACAAGCCGCGAAAAGCATCCCTTTCGACCCGATGGCGCTCGGCCTCCAAGGCACGGGTTTTCATCATCTCGATCGCGATCAAAGGCAACGCCTGTTCCACCACGGTTTGCTCGCGCCCACCGGCCGGACCACGCCCCATGATGAGCCGCCCTAAGACCTCCGTTCCGGTTTGGATGATAAATTCCTCTGGGTCTGGCACCCGATCCCCATAACCCATCAACAGCCGCTGATCGTCATCGTAAATTGCGAGAGGTTTTCGCAGGATAGCCCCTAGTGTTTCTCCTAATTTCTTTACGCTGGCGTCAGGGGATGACATACACGCCATGAGAAGCCTCTGCACACGAGCCATTTCTCGTAAATCGGACGACGCCCTTTTAGCCCGTTGATAGTCTTCTGCATTCAGGACGGCTACCGCAGCATGGTCAGCGAGGGATGTCGCCACCGCGAGATCGACCTCATCAAAGTCGCGATCGGTATCATAGTTGTCGATCACCAAAACCCCAACCGTTCTCGGTCCCACCATGAGCGGCACTGCGAGCGAACTGCGCACAGGGTTCTCTGGTCGTCCAACCGCGCGGCGTACCAGGGCAGCATGTTCGGGTGTCAAATTGGATTGGGCTTGACGAATCGATTGGGGATTGGGCAACAATAACGGCATGCGTTCTACAAAAGCTTTCCCTGTCAAGGATTCCCCGGGTTTGATCCACACGTCCTTCATATGTCGCATATCAAACCCGATTCCACCCACCGGCACCAAGGCGTTGTCTTCCGGTTGATATAAAAACACACAGGCAAAGTCGGCTCCGGGAATGAGGGTGGTACTGCCCTCCAAAATGTGATGCAATAGGACGTCTAACTCACGACCGGCCGTAAGATCGCGCGTGAGCGTAAGCAGTTGGGCCAAGAGTTCTGGTGGGACCTGCCGAAGTTCCATGATAGCCCCCGCAATAACCATGTTTATGCCAT
>JAKADJ010000187.1 GCA_021820645.1 Bacillota bacterium | reverse complement strand
GCCCCTTTTGCTCAAGATTGTGCAACAACGGGTACAAGGTTCCCTCTTTGAGCTCTAAAGCGCCTTCTGAGGCCTGATTAATCCAGGCTGCAATCCGATAGCCATGAGCCGATTCTCTATCCAAAGCCTTCAATACCAACAACGTCGGTATAGATTTCATCTCGACCCCCCCGGTTTTTTAATCCATAGATCTCTATGCTTAAAAATACAAATGATACCCATAGATGTCAAGGGATAGCAATCTATAGAAAGCCGTGAACACGAAAAGGAGCGAGAGGGCTACATGCCCCTCTCGCTCTATAATTCGGTTGTCTAGATTGGCATGTCTAATCCCCTATTTGCCGACCGTCCAGTAGTTAGCATAAGCATAGTCCGTCACGGGGTTAAAGGTACTAACGGTCCCATGGACATTGTTGGAGTGCACGCTGAATCCAGAGATTCGAGCATACCCCTGGGGGAACCACGGCATCCAGAGTACCGGCAGATGCTTGGCCGCGTATGCCTGATAGGCATCCATGCGTTGCTGAATTTGTTGCGGAGTGCCCGGAAGATAGGTGGCTTGAATCAGGTTATCAAGGGTCTGGTTATTGTAGCCGCCAGAGTTTTCTCCCGCTCCCGTGGCAAATAAGTTTCCACCGGTGGGATAGTAGTCCAACTGGTAGGTCCAACCTGCTCCCCAATAACCCATGCTCCACACTTTGGGGGTGGCTTGGGTTTCTGAGCCGAATAACTGGTTGACCGGCATAGCCTGTAAGGTAACTTTGATGCCTTCTTGAGCCCAGTCACTTTGCATCAGCTGCGCCACGTGCGAAATGGTAGTACTCCCTGATGCGTAGACAAAATTGAACTGTAACTTTTGGCCCTTTCGGGTCATGACGCCATTCACGGGGACCCACCCGTGTTTTTCTAAGAGCGCTTTGCCTGCGGCCGGGTTAAATGGATATGGATTGGTCGCCAGAGCCTTGTCATAAAAAGGCGTGCGGGGCTTGGGGGGAATCGGTCCGTCTTGGACCACGCCAGCTCCATGGAACATCGACTGGATCATACCCGGCTGATTAATTCCCATCTGTAGTGCCTGACGCACATAGAGTTTACTAAAGACGGGTCCCAGCCCGCCGGGCGCTTGGGAGTTGAAGTTGGCGATCGCGTAGTTAAATCCAAATAGGTAAGCCTGGCTCAAGGTGTCATTGGTCAACTGACTTCGCGTATTCCACAGCGAGGGAGGTAAATATCCCACATTGACCGACCCGTTCTTTAGGCCTGTAAATTCGCTGGCCGAGGAGGTTTCATACTGGAACACCAGTTTGGAGATAGATGCCTTGTGGCCGCCAAATTTCGGGTTCGGTACCAATTCCCAGTACTGATTAGGTGCCCATTTGGCAAACTTAAAGGGGCCATCTACCACGTTGTAGTGCGCATTCGTGGGCTGGTTAGAGACCGATTGAATAAAGTGCAGTTCCTTGGTCATATTGGTAGGATACTTGTCCCACACCGATTTCGGCACGGGAGAAATTTGGCCCAGTCCGTTGTGGATGAACCACTGGGGATTCGCCGACTTTTTCAGGGTGACCACCACCGTGTTGTTGCCCTGTGCCACCACACTTTGCCAATCTTTAGGCATACCGCCGCTTCCGGCGGGTCCATAGGGCCAAGGGGCATTCGGCTGGCTTGCCGCATTTGCCAGATCCCAGGTAAACACCACGTCTTGGGCGGTAATCGGCGTCCCGTTGGACCACCCATATTTGTGGTTAAGGGTCAGCGTATACACGGTACCAGCGGAGTTCACCCCAATATGAGAGACCAGGGACTTGGAATAGTCCACCTGATTCTGTTTGTTGAGGTAAATCAGGGGACGATACATCAGGAATTGAATCTGGGCATTAATTTCAATATAGGCCGACGAACTAAACACGGGGAAGAACCAGTTAGGTGGAGCTTGCGGTGCTTCCGCGATAACAACAGTCCCTCCGGTGGCGCCGTGAGCCGGAGTGACAACAGGAGTAGAGCCGCAGCCCGCGAGAATCGCCGAGCTTGCCAGCACTGCGGCAGGAATTAGAGCTAATCGTAATCGCACGACAAGTTCCTCCTTAATATTTTAACCTATAGTAATAATCCGCCTCTTGCGGTGAGCATGAATAATTCGACGCCGACGTGTAAAATTCCTGCATTCTGATGTTAGTTGGCACCATTTGACAGCAAAGGTTTCGCGAGCTATTTGTCATAGAGATTGCGTGAGCGAGCGAGATCTGAGTGGTTGCGTACGAAGACACTACGGTGTGACAGCCCATACAAAACCGCAAGTACGGCACCCATGCCCATTACAATAGTGGTTGTCCACATCCAATTCTAGTGTATCGGGGCAAATACACCGTAACGCCTCGACCCACTTAGGCTGGATCGTGGCGTATAAATGTGCGTTTCGGAAATTTTGGCAGGGTCTGACCCAAACCACGAAGCCTCCGCGGCTATTTGAGGAGCCCGTGTTTTACGAGAAATTTCTTCGCCACTGTCCGTGCCGACTGTTTGGCCACATCCACTTCGTAGTTGAGATGCGTCTGTTCGGCGGTGGTGATAGATCCCCAAAGCGGTTTTAAGACCCGGTTTAAATGCCAAGCTTTTTCTATGGAGGCATCCACAATGAAAATCCCGTGGTACGGGGGAAAAAAATGCTTATTATCCGGCAATGCCACCTCATGGAGCTTATAAAGACGGCCATCGGTGGAATACACCACGGCGGCCTGAATCGACCCATGGGCCAAGGCTTGATACATAAGACTATAATCCATTGCTTTAACGGCCTTGAAATGAAATCCATAGGCGCTGGTCCATGCCTTGTAGCCGTCCCCTTTTCGTAGTTGGAAGGTCGGATCGGTGCCGATCGTCCAATGCGGTGCGAAAGGCACCGCGGAACTGGCGTCGGTCAAATGATCCGCCTTCGCCCTCGCCTGGGTTACCCCTAAGGCATAGGTGTCTTGATAACCCAAAGACGGGGAGACAAAGAGCTTCCATTTGGTCATTTCTTGATGCACCACGTAGGAAGCCACCTTGGTCGGATGCCCTTTCCAAGGACCCGTGTAGGCCTTCCCTAAAGGTCCCGTAAACTCGGTGCCATCGTAACCCACATAGCCTTGAATCGAATGTTGAGTCAAGAGCGTGTGTAACAACCCCGAAGCACCCGTCGTGTCCCGTATTGTGACTTTGAGGTGTGTTTTGGCTTGTATCAAATCCCGCACCATCCAATCGTCAATGCGGGGTTCGGCGAAATCTTGCGCCGCGAGGGTGATACTCGACACCTTTCCCGACGGGGCGGCTCCACAACCGCCTAGCCCCAGAGTGAACCCGAGCACTAAACCGAGCGACCAAAGCGAAACCCTTGCTGACGCTGTTGCGTTCATATCCAACCTCCTTATCGCACTACACCTTAAGTCCTCGCGGAGTTAAAGCCTTTTCCAATTGGCCCATAATGGCATCGCCCAAAAAAGCCAGAATAATTGCCGGAATGGTACCGGCCAGCACGATCGAATTGCTGGCCATCCCCATCCCTTCCATGATGAGTTTGCCTAAGCCCCCGGCTCCAATTAAGGCCGCCAACGTGGCAAATCCGATAGTGGTGACTAGAGCCGACCGAATCCCTGCGATAATCACCCGAAGCGCTAGCGGGAGCTCCACAATCCAGAGCATTTGCCATGTGGTCACCCCCATGCCTCGTGCAGCATCCTTGACCCCCTCATCGACCCCCATAATCCCGACATAGGTGTTACGCACAATGGGCATCAGTGCGTAAAGAAAGAGGGCTGTAATGGCGGGCAGCGTACCAATCCCCATGCCGATCGCGATCATGAGAGCCAGTAAGGCCAGACTTGGAATAGTTTGCATCCCGTTGGCAAAGCCAATGACCGGGCCATAAAGCCAGCGGGTGCGGGTGGATATAATCGTCAAGGGAACGGCGACCAGAATCGCCAGGATCATTGGGATTGCCACCAGATAGAGTTGTTGCACGGTGGCGCGCCAGACTTGACCAGGGTGCGCCGCAAAGAACTGCCAAGTATGACTCAGTAGTGTCATTTTAAGAGGTCTCCTCACTAGAATTCGAGGATGGCTCGACTTCCGCTGCAACCCGGAGTGCATCCCCCAAAAGGCCCACCATACTGCCGCGAGTAATGAGCCCTAGAATTTTGTCTTGGTCATCTAATACCGGGATTAAGTCCACATGTTGGCCTTGGAGCATCTGATGCATGGCGGTCAGTGCGGTATCGTCGGGTTTCAAGGTCTTTTCCGGCTTTTGTGCGATATGGGCGACGGTAAAGGTGTCACCGCCCTCAAAGTGTCGACGCACACTATCTTGGCTGATCATCCCGATAAAGGTCTTAGCGGTATCCCGCACCAAGAGGGTATCCACTCGACGCCGACGCATGAGTTCCATGGCCTGTGCCAATCCTTGGTGCGATCCAATGGTGACGGGTTGGGTCAGCATCACTTCGCCCACACTGACCTCGCTCGCTTGCCGCAATACCCGATATCGGCCGATAAAACTCGCCACAAAGTCATCTGCCGGATTGCGCAGCATAGCTTCGGGTTCCGCCACTTGAACGATACGTCCGTCGCGCATCAACACAATCCGATCGGCCATGGAAAGGGCCTCATCCATGTCGTGGGTCACGAAGATAATAGTCTTGGCCACATTTTGTTGCAGGCGTTTAAATTCCTCTTGCAGTTGTTCGCGCATCAACGGATCCAAGGCTCCAAAAGGTTCGTCCATCAGGATAATGTCGGGATCGTGGGCCAATGCCCGCAAGACACCAATGCGCTGCTGCTGGCCCCCGGACAACTCTTTGGGATACCGTTCTAAATAGAGCCCGGGGTCTAGCCCGACCATTTCGAGTAACTCGGTCGCGCGTTTGTGTCGGGCGGTTCGGTCGACTCCAGACAGTTTGAGGACAAACGCAATGTTTTCCGCGATCGTCAGGTGGGGTAAAAGGCCAATGCGTTGGATCACGTAGCCCAAGCGACGCCGTAATTCCACCGGATTATAGGTCCGGTAATCGCGACCCTCTAGCATCAAGGTCCCAGAAGTGGGTTCAATTAGCCGATTGACCATTCGAAGGGTTGTGGTCTTGCCACAACCCGACGGTCCAATTAGTACAATGAGCTCGCCTTGCTCCACCTCAAGACTAAACTGGTCCACAGCAGGGCTCATCGTACCCGGGTACTTCTTGGTCAATTGACGAAATTCCAACATTGTAGACATGAGACACCACCTTGGGATCAGTGTCCTTAAGATGACCAGAAGGCTCTTCTGACATACCCGAGTCCTGGCAAATGTGTCCTGTTAGCCATTGTGGTGGGACTTGATGCGCACCTCGTTTTTGCGATTGAGTCGATGGAATCGAATTTTGGTACCGGATTACCCGCTGGCGATACGGATGTGATGCAGGCCTGTGGGAATAGTACGACGACATGTCCGACGGTGATGTCTGCGTTCGTTACGGGATGTAAGACCTTGCAAAGTAAGTTTTCTTCGGAGGGGACATATCCTCTCGCCGGAAGCTACTATAATTGCGGAGTAGC
>JAKADJ010000186.1 GCA_021820645.1 Bacillota bacterium | reverse complement strand
ATTCCACCATCATTCCCGGGGGTCAAACGGGCCGGGGCCCGCCATGCACCCCCCTTCTCGCCGGGTGTTTGGCCTGTTTGTGGTCTACCGCTTACTGCTCAGTGGCATTGTGGGTTGGGTGGTCTGGGAGGCTCCGGTCTATCACGTGCCCTTGCCTATTGGCTGGCCCCTGGTCGGGTTCTTACTCCTTTATGACGGCCTGTTAGCCAGTTTGTGGTGGAAGACGGATTTTGCGGAATGGGGTGGGATCCTCAGTCTCTTCGCTCTGGGACTCGATACCTTGACGGCGGGACTCATTTTGCTGGAATTTGCCTATCCCACCAGCACGGATTCGCCCGTGTTTCTGGTACTCCTGGTGTTTGAAGGCTGGGCGTACTGGAACTGGATAGGGGGCCTGGCGGCCTTGGCCGCCGATGAACTGCTCTTGCTCGGGACCTGGTTCTATCAGCAGGTGACGCACCATCCGGCATTTTCTCCGGCTTTGTTAGTGTTTTGGGCTCTCACCGTCCTCATCTTCGCACTCGTCCCGATGAGTGTCGCGCATCCCCGTCAGGATGGGCCCCGAAATCCCTCAGACTCTATGGCCGAGGAGCCCCGTGACAGCCCTGCCGACCCTATGACCGGATTAACAGATCGGGAGCGAGAAGTCTATCATCATCTGAAGCAAGCGCACAGTATCGCAGACATTGCCCGGATGTGCCAGATCGAGCCCACCACCGTGAAGACGCATATTCGCCATATTTACCGCAAACTGGGGATCACGGACCGCGAAGAATTGCCATAGGTCCCCGGATCCCTGGATGTACACCGGGAGTACTCCCCGTCTCCACCCGGAGTACTCCCCCAGTCAAGAGACATCGAGAGCGTCCACAGGGACTTACCTGGAGCCTGATAAGTTCTCCGCTCATAAACCCCCAGGAGGTGCAGACACAACATGGGAGTCTCCCCATCCGGCCATGTCGCCGTGGTGTATCAAGCAGCGTCAAGCCGCATCAGTTCGCCGATTCTCTCCGTATCGAGCACGGAGGCAATGCGCCCCCTGACAGCCACGCAAGAACGCCAGGGCGCATCCAACCTCGTACAAATCCCCCAACCTCGCGCATTAGCCATGCGTCACGTGCATTATTACGAAATTTCTGGATTCGGGCCGAAACCGGCCTTGTCCTCCATCCCCTATTTGCCGATCCGGGTCGGCCGGGGTCAAACGATGGCCATAAGCGAGCTGGGAGTGAATCCGCAGACGGGAATGGAGATCGTCAAAGTCGGCATTCCGACCTCAGCATCACCGTCTCCCCAACCCATTGCGGCAGGGATCTCCCGAACACCGCCACGGGGCGGAGGAGGCACAGCCGTCATATCCGGAGCGTATTGTGAAACGGGATGGAATGATATTTTCGGCATTACGGTGGGAATTGTGTGGGATTACGTCAGCTTTGCTTATAATGGTGCCAACATCTCCCACTACCACACGTGGGGCCATGTGGCCGCGCCCTTTCCCGATGGAGACTTCTTTCTGGCAGACCAGTCCGGCCAGCAAGTGAGGGCGGGGTCTCTCCAAGGATGGACGAATGCCATCGAAGACGCTCCCGCTTTTCAGAATACGCAAATCTTGTGGGCTGACAATGTCGTGACAGCCTACCCCAATGGGTCGGTTTCGGGCTCTGCCCGCACCGCCGCGATCGGACCCGACAAAAATCTTTTGGGAGGTTGGTGGCAAATTGTCCATAGTTAAGAGTCGGCCCACGCAGTCTGGACTGTTCGGGGCCCTCCTGATCAGTCTTGTGCTGGATGCCGGCAGCGTGCTGCGCCTAATCCATGGGCCCATTTCCCCCGCCTTTTTTCTGCCGTGGATACTCGCAGGATTTGTGGCTTTGCTGCTGAGTATCCCGGCTTTTGCCCGTTATGGGGGCTTGCACCACAGTGCAAAAGTGGTGTTAGGGTTCGCCATCGTCTTGGTGACGCTCTTCTCCGATGGCACGAATCTCAGTCTGTGGGTGGCCTTGGCCCTCTATTTCGGTTCCCCTTCCCCGGTTTGGAGTCGCCGGCTAGCCGCCATGGGCTGCGCCTTGGCCCACGGAGTGGCCCAGTTTACCCTGTTACCGTTGCCCCCCGCTCATGCTCCCTGGGCTTATGCCATCATTCAAGCTCCGGGATTGCTGGGATTTCTGCTGTGGAAAGCCTGGAGACACGGCCCGACTCCCACCGCACTATCCTGATGAACAAGTCGGGACCTATTGTGGTGATCGGGGCCACCGGTAATCAGGGGGGGCAGGTGGCTCACCAACTTCTCGCAGCAGGTTGGACGGTGCGGGCCGTCACCCGTCATCCCGCAGGGGAAAAGGCCCGCCAGCTCTCTCAACACGGGGCCGAAGTGGTAAAGGGAGACCTGGCGGATCCGCGCACCTTAAAACCGATCGTCCAAGATGCCGTGGGAATTTTTAGTGTGCAAAACGTGTGGGACCTGGGGATGCAGACAGAAATCCTCCTGGGATCCCATATCATCGAAACGGCACAGGCCACAGGCCATCAGCCCCATGTCGTTTACGCCTCGGGACTCGGAGCCGAAAAACGCCAGGGGATTGGCGTGATTGATGGTAAAGCCATCTTGGAGGATCAGCTGCGACAATCGGGGTTGCCGTTTACTATTGTACGGCCTGGACTCTTCATGGACGATTTTCTGGGGGCCTCATTACCGTTTCCGCCCGCGATTCAACAGATTCTGTCACGCCATCGTTTGTGGGTGGGACGATGGTTTCTCGCCACCTTGCGGGCTGTCATGGCCCCGGATCATCCCGTTCCCTTAACAACGCTCAGGGATGTGGGAAACATGGTTCAGTGGGCCTTTGAAGATCCCCACGGATCCCATGATCAGACTTATGAACTGATTGGCACCGCACAAGCCGCATCAACATTATGTGCGCAGTGGAACGCCCTCATGCCCCGACCTATCCCGAGAATTTGCGGGTTGGCGCAAGGGCTACGTTTAATCCATCCCCAGATGGCCGCCTTACTCCATTGGTTGAGGAAGCGGTCCTGGACACCTACCCCCACACCCCTCCGCTTGCAAACCTATGAGGAGTGGTTAACCCGCGTCCATCAAACAGGCTGTCGATCGTCCTGATGCCCATGAAGCTTATCCCAGTCTTACGGCATCTCCCATTTCTAGGAGAAGGCATCGTAACACCTCCTATTGTATTAAAATTATCCTGAGTGCCGAAGCAAGGGACACACCATAGAGAGGGATGAACCATGACACGTCGCCCGGGACTTATGGGATGGATTGCCATCATAATAATTTTCGTGGCTCCGTTTTTAGTATTGATGCTCGATCCTGCCCGAGCGTCAGCCGCCTTATTCGTGACCCATTTCGATACCGTCATTCTGGGGGTCTTAACCATCGGGGTGGCCTTATTGGCCTTAAACTCTTATTTAGGCATCGAAGAACGCGTGCGCCGCCGCATGGATGAGGAAGCGGAAGCAATCAAACAGGCCCAACGCGACTATTTCCGATGGTGGGTGGATTTAACCGCCAGTCGTGAGGATCCCCCCCGCTTTGAGCGTTTTGTGCAGCGCATCGTTCAGCGCGAGAACGTGTACGAATTTTTTCAATCCGATATGTAAGACGCATTCTATTCCCTAAATGACGCGACCCGTGGCGTGCCGGTCGTCATGCATGCGGTGATGATTGGTGATCGCGAAGCCGATATCTACGAGGTGTTTGTCGCAGCGCAGACGGCATCCTATGATGTCCTGGTACGCAGTGCGCGAAACCGCCGTCCGGCAGACCCCGAAGGCTATCTCTGGGCAGCCGTAGAAGCCACGGATATTTTAGGGACCGTGGAAATTGATGTGCCACACAGAAAGAGGAGCAGCCCCTGCGCCAGGCTACGCTGACCCTGCAGACCACCACCGTGACCTGACAAATTCCCCGGGACCGTCAGGGTGATCACTTGAGCACACCGACCGTGCAGATTGTTCTGGCTCAAGAAATTCATCCCCCGGCGGGGATCCCGCCGATCCAGTGGATCCTGCTCACCGCGTTGCCTGTGGAGAATTTCTCGGATGCCCAACGGATTCTGCGGTGGTACACGTATCGCTGGCGAATCGAACGTCTGCATTTTATCTTAAAAAGCGGGGGGAGCAACGTGGAAAAGCTCCAATTAGAAACGTTTGACCGACTTCAGCGGGCCATCGCTCTCTATGCGATCATTGCGTGGCGTATTTTATGGATGACTCACCAGGCGCGTCACGATCCCGATCAACCCTGTTCCGTTGTCTTTACCGTCGAAGAAGAGCAGGCTTGCAAGAACTGTATGCTCGGAAACGACCCCGAAAGGGTCCCCGGGGCTGGTCCGGTGGATCCTCATCATTGCCTCACCTTACGGGAGGCGATCCATACGATGGCAAAACTCGGGGGCTTTATTGGTCGCGCCAGCGACGGCAATCCCGGTGTGAAAACACTATGGCGCGGTTATCGGGAATTACAATGGATCGTTTTGGGGATGCGATTCGCTCAAACGGATCCCTCCTAATCTGATCGGGGGGGAAAGATCAACCCGTCGCACACGCGACGGCGCATGGGTGTACCCCAAAAAAACTCGCCGTAGAGGGGGTTTGCCGTTTCCATTCTCTCTGAAACGCAGAAGGATCCCGGCTGACTCGGTTGTCATCGCCCGACTATCTGGATGTTATTGGCAGTATGGGTAATGATAAGCTCCAAAGAGGGGTCGCATGGGCTCGAGCCGGTTTTCCCACGAGAAACGGCGGCCCATCAATCATCATCGCATCCGATGGGGCAAACTCACCAAGATCAACATGCGCCGGAGGAGGACAAATCAAGCTGGGAAACACCAGACGGGCTCCATTAAGCGCAAGCGCTTTGGTATAGCCATGTCCAGCGTCAATGGCACACTGCACGCAATTCACTCCTTTCATGATAGGGGCGGGACACACTTAAGTCATAGTGAACAAGGCCGCCCCTGTCCCCACAAAAAAGCTATGGCTAGCAGTCAGGGTGATAATGGCAAAATAGCAATGGGCATCACGACGTTGGCGTTGGTGCGAAGTGCTTTAGTTTCCTCTCCGCACATTAGGTCGGTCTTCTCTGATGTCTCCACCCTTAACCGCCCTTGGCTTACTAGCTGGGAGATCCCTGAAATCCTTGATTTTCGGTTGTCTATGTTGGGGACGACAGGTATCGAACCTGTGACCTCTTGAATGTGAGTCAGAGGCCCTAGCCTTTTTTCCGTTTCAGCAGCTGCTCTCGATTGACAAAAATCTATATACAATGCGGATTTGAGGACATTTTGGTCTGTGCCAAAGCCTCATCGGTTTGCGTGAATTTATACTAATTGATCTGCGTCTCGGCACCATTGTCGAACGAGAGCCGTTCAGTCTCTTAAAATTTGGTAAAATTCTCTCAAGGAACTTTGCGACTTGGCCAAGACTACATGGAATAAAATGGTACTAATTCACGTATTCTAATTTTTGCGAGAAGGGAGGTGTGAAGATGGCTGAAGGGAGAATTTTACGCCAATTAATAAAAGCAGGAGCACTACATGGCGATGAAGATTTTGTTAAGGCAG
>JAKADJ010000185.1 GCA_021820645.1 Bacillota bacterium | reverse complement strand
TGTGCGGAAAGCAATCAACTACGCAATCGACCGTCATGAGATCGTCAAGCTGGCACTGAGTGGAGCGGGGGCCCCTGCATATAGTCCTTTGCCCTCAACGATATTCGGGTACGATCCGGCTACAAGTCAATACGGGTATCACTACAACGTGAACAAAGCCAAGGCGTTGTTGAAGGCGGCAGGCTATCACATGGGGTCCAATGGCTATCTGACCAATGGCACCAACTCATTGAATTTCACACTTTACAGTTCGCCAATTGCGGGATGGAACTCGGCTACACAGGTGATTCAGCAAAATCTCCAAGCAGTCGGTATTAAGACGACGATCCGCAACATGGACATCGGAACGTTAATCACCGACATGGAAAAGGGTCAGCAAGACTTGGGGGTTATGGGTTATACCTACAATGATCCGGACGTCCTCTACCTGTTCTTCGACTCAACGCAACTTCACACTGGGCTAAATATGAGCCAATATTCCAGCCCGACACTCGACCAACTATTGACTCAAGGTCGCGAAACCACCAATCAAACAGCTCGTAAGAAAATTTATTATCAAGTCCAGCGCTATATGATCCAGCAGGCTGTTATTGCACCGATATACAACGAAGAGGATTTCATCGTCTACAAGAGTAATATCAAGGGGCTCCAAATTGCTCCGGGATCTGCAGTTGAGGTGCAAGATATCCAATAATGCTGGGCTTCTGGGGGTGACAGAAATTGGGTCGGTACGTGGTTCACCGCTTACTTGGCGTCCTGCCGGTGTTGTTTGGAGTTACGCTTATCGTGTTCTTTATGTTGCGCTTAATTCCAGGCAACCCGGTCGTGATGTCGTTAGGCACCAGCGCGACGCCGGCAGAAGTGCATCTGTTGGAAGTGCAATTGGGTCTGACGAAACCTCTGTGGCAACAGTATCTTACGTATATGGCGGGTTTGGTGCATGGGCAACTCGGCCTCAGCATGCAATCGGGGTTACCCGTGACATCCGTCCTCGCAAGCCGTTTCCCCGCGACGTTACAATTGGCTTTGGCTTCTTTGGTGATTGCGGTCATCGTCGGGTTCGTCTTTGGAGTCCTAGGCTCCATCAAGCCTGATGGCATCATCTCACGGTCCATCGTCATCATCTCTACGGTGTTGCTGGCAGTCCCGCAATTCTGGCTAGGAATTTTGCTGATTATGGTCTTCGCATTGACGCTCAAGTGGTTGCCCGTTTTCGGATACGGAGGCATCTCGCACATGGTGCTTCCGGCGCTTTCAGTTGGCCTAGTGGCCGGTGCGGTTAACGTGCGCGTGATTCGGACTGCGATGATGGAAGTTCTGGGCTCGGACTATATTCGAACCGCACGCGCCAAAGGCCTTAGAACTCGGGCGGTCATCTGGAAACATGCATTGAGAAATGCTTTAATTCCTGTCATTACAATCCTCGGACTGCAGCTCGGATTTCTGCTGGGCGGCACGGTGATTGTCGAGCAGTTGTTTGGGTGGCCCGGCGTTGGTTCATTACTCATTTCATCCATTCAGGCCCGGGATTATACCGTAGTGCAGGGCGGCGTCTTGTATCTCTCCCTGATGTTTATCCTTGCCAACCTTATCGTGGACTTGCTCTACGTGTTGGTCGATCCGCAGGTGAAATTTTCATGATATCAACAGCTGATGCAGTCAAACAAGCGAATGAGCCACTTCGTCGATCGGCATTCTGGAAAGCGGTGAAGCGCCCTGCTTTCTTTGTGCCATCCATAGCGTTGATTCTTTGGATTATAGCGGCAGTGGATCCGGGGATAGCCCCGTACGCACCGAATGCCATCCAATCAGCACAAGCCCTTGCGCACCCCTCCCTGCACCATCTCTTCGGGACTGATCAATTGGGCCGAGACATCTTCAGCCGTATTATCGGCGGGTCTCGCGACGCCTTGGTGATCGCCCTCTTGTCTGTCTTGCTTGGGGCATTCGTTGGTACGGTGCTCGGAATCGTCGGTGGAACGTCTACGCCATCCGTTCGATGGTTAGTCATGAGGGTCACCGATATTTTATTGGCCATTCCCAGCATTGTGATAGCTATGGTGATTATCACGATATTGGGAGAAGGGGTGCCGGACCTGATTCTCGCCATCGGGATATCTGAAATCCCGATTTTTATCCGCCTATCGAGAGGGGCGACGCTGTCCGTTCGTGAGCGCCCCTACGTGGAGGCAGCCGAGGCTAGCGGCGCGGGATTCTTTCGGATCCTGTTCCGTCATGTTTTGCCTAACATCCTGAATTCGATCTTGGTGGTTGTCACAATTGATATGGGGGCAAGCATTTTGGCGGTGGCTGGGTTGACCTTCATTGGTCTCGGTCCTCCCCCGCCGGCGCCAGAGTGGGGATCAATGGTCACGCAAGCGCAGCAGTACATTCCGCAAGACTGGTGGATGGCTGTCTTCCCCGGGTTGGTGATTGTCGTAGCCGTGTTGTCCTTGAACATTTTGGGGGAGGAATTGCAGCGCATTCTGAACCCCCGCATTCAATGAAAGCATTTAGAGGAGGCCCCTAATGTCTCAATCAATCTTAGCGACAGACTCCTTAAGTCATCTTGCTGCGGCTCCGACTGCGAACAACTTGGCTTTCTGGAGCACTCGACCCAGCTTGGAATCTGATAGTTATCTCAGCCGTTTGATGGTCTTGAATGCCGAGACCGGAACCTGCACAGCATGGACACAGCGAACTGGCCGGCCCACGACCTTGGTTTGGCGCAACGACGAGGAATTGCTCTATGCGACTGGTTCAGCCGTATGGACTGTCCGAGGCCCGGGGGACGTGAGGAAAGTCGTTCATTTAGACGGAATGACGGTGATTGACTTATCGGTGGCTCCGGGTACGAACGACATTTTTATGGCGGTTCAACCCCGAGTCGCGCCGGAAGCTCCGGTTGTCATCAAGGGGCTTCCGATTAAACAGGATGGTTCGGGGCTGTTCAAGAGTCAGACCCGCATTGTAAGCGTCAACTCTTCGGGGACTCAGGCGTTGGCGTTTGAGGGCATTGCTTGGCGGCCACGCATTTCGCCCAACGGTCATGCGCTCGCGTACTTGCGCCGGTCGACTGACAAAGCGCTAAGCCTGCTCGACGCCGAACTATGGGTGACCGCCATCGATCGCTGGGAGGATCTCGAGACGCAAGTTCGGATACCCGTTCCGCGTTTGACTCAAGAGGCAGTCTGGTCGCCAGACGGGCGGTTTTTGGCTGTGCTGGCGCGGGAAGGCACTATTGGAACGCCGGACCCCATGGGGCTTTGGGTGTGGGATAACCAAAACCGCGAGCTTCATTCCATCAACACTGCCCCTGCCATGTGGATTGGTTATGGCGGAACGCTTTTGTGGGCAAACGATCAAGAACTGGTCATTGGCGAAGAACTTCACGGCCACGTTCGGCTTATGAGTGTGGACGTTCGAGGTGGGGCGCGCGTCTTGATTGAGGCGGAGGGCAGTTATTTGAATGGCGTGTTGGCACCCCGTGGAATCTTTGCCTTTTACACTGATTCGAGCAGGATGGAGGAGGTTGTGCGCGTCCATGACGGAAGCCACACAGTAACGACGTCCATGAATCCTGCCGTCTTTCGTGCTCCTCAAGAGTTCTATGTGGCCGGTTTTCAAGGCGATATGGTGCAGGCATGGTTCCTCCCGGCCAAAGGGGGGGAGGCCAAGGGGACGGTTCTTTCGATTCACGGGGGACCGCATGGAGCCTTTGCGCGCGATGTGAGCCCCTTGCACAGTCGAATCAGCGACGCAGGGTTTAATGTCATTTATGCCAATCCCCATGGGTCCGTAGGATATGGCCTTGAGTTTGCACGGGTGCTGAAGGGCCACTGGGGGGAGGTTGATGAACAGGACTGGGCTGCCATCGTCAAATACTGCGAGGATAAGGGCTGGCTAGATCGCGGGAACCTGGCTGTTTTGGGGTCCAGCTACGGCGGATTCATGGCAACATGGCTCGCCGGACATTGGCCATTTTTAAAGGCGGCTGTCATTCAAGCGCCGGTCGCCGACCAAATTGGCATGTACTGGTCATCGGACATCGGCTATACCTTTACCGCCGAGGGTGTCGGCGTGGATTTTTCCACGGATGGCGAATCGGCGACCTTGGGACTTTGGAACTACTCGCCGTTGAAGTGGGCGGAACATGTCAATGCCGCCGTGCTGTTGCTGCATGGATCAGATGACGACCGGTGCCCAGTGGGACAGTCGGAGGCACTTTTCTCGGCCCTCAAGCGCTACGATAAAGAAGCCGAGCTGATTATCTATCCCGGGGAAAGTCACCTAATGACGACCATTGGACGGCCATCGACCCGCATTGACCGAATGAACCGGATTGTCGACTGGTTGCTCCAGCACATGGCGTAAGGTGCTTTGGCAACACTTTAACCATCGGGCTGCTCTCCATTTTTGAGGTGCGGCCCGATCGTTTCTTTGGCCATTATCGCAACGTTGCGGATTGCCAATCTCGGCACTCGCTTGGACCCCGGTCAACGCAGAAAGATTTGTTTTGGCACTTTGTATCCGGCCATGTGGACGCGGCAAAACGCAAGATAAGCTATTCGAGAGAGGTTGTCTTTCCCTCACGAAGCGGGCCCACAGCCTCGACGGATGTTTTGCGCTTTTTCTCCGAGGAGCCCAAAACGAGCGGTGATTCGGAGACCGATTGGCCGGACCAGGGAAGGGCCTCAGGGTATGCATCTCGCGCTTCCGAAGCAACTCTAGTCGGTCCGAGGCCTCGAAGGGTCAAGAATTGGCAGTCGAATGTATGGCGGCAGGATCGCCGAGTCTCGGCGGAAGGACCAGCGCGGCGATGCCAACTGTGAGGCCTATGAGGGCGATTAGCAACATGGCTCCGAGCGTGGACGTTCCGAAAAGCGATCCAAATCCCAGAGGGCCGGCGACGGCGCCGACAAAGCCAATCGTTAAAAGGCGCCCAGCGTCCCGACCGACGGCGTGGGACTCGGAGAGAACCGAAGGTGCAGCCAAACCCAATGTGAACACAACGGCGGTGGATGATCCGGCGAGCCATGCCCAGAAAAAGGCGAACATGGGTAGCGTCGCAAGCCCGACCACGGCAACGGCAATCAGTGCCGACACGCCCAGAAAGGGAGAGCGGAACCCCCGGCCGATCCTTAAGACCCACGGCGATGCGAGGCCTCCCATGATGGAGCCCAGAGATAGGCATGCCACTAGGATGGATGCGTGCTCGAGGGGCCATCCAAGATGCACGTAATATTCGGGGAGCCACGTGATGAGCGCGTAGAAGACGGCCCCTTGAGCCGCAAAACTGCCCGCAATGGCATACAGGAACCGGGGGCGTGGTGCCGCGAACGGCTTTAGCTTTGCGTCATTGGGACGATCTTCAAGTCGGGTTTTCAAGAGGAGCCAGCCGATCCCGGTTGTGCCGATTAGAAGTCCCCATGCAAGAAATACCCATGGCCAGCGATGATCCAGATGATCGAAGAGGGGGATGGAGAGTAAGCTCGCACCTAGTCCGCCGGTGACCAGTCCGGTGGCGTATAGCGTGGTGGGTAAGGTGGGGTTTTGGGGATTCATGACACGCGCCACTTTTGCTAA